>JAQWSQ010000149.1 GCA_029243145.1 Planctomycetaceae bacterium
GTATTGCGAACATTACCACCATTATCAAGACGACGGTCGATTTTCTAAAATCTCTCGATGCTATTCCGTTGATTATTCCCGCGATGGGAAGTCACGGCGGTGGGACAGCAGAAGGACAACGGCAGATCGTCGAAGGTTACGGATTAACGGAAGATTTTCTCGGTTGCGAGATTCGTTCGAGCATGGAAACGGTCGTGGTCGCCGAGACGCCGCAAGGGATTCCTGTTCATTTCGACAAAAATGCTTTTGAGGCCGATCATGTTTTGGTCTGCAATCGGATTAAAGCGCATACGCGATTCATAGGAGACATCGAATCGGGTCTACACAAGATGATGTTGATCGGTCTGGGAAAACATGCCGGCGCGAAAATCTATCATCAGGCGATTTATAATTATTCCTTCGACGAGATCATTCGGGCTGTTGCCGAACAGGTGCTTCAGAAATGCTCGGTTGTGGCAGGTTTGGCGATCGTCGAAAATGCTTACGATGAGACCGGCTTGATTCGGGCGGTCGCTCCCGCAGATTTTTACGAACAGGAACGAAAATTGTGTCGCCAATCGAAAGAGTGGCTACCACAATTACCGTTTGCCGATGTGGATGTGCTGATTGTTGATCGGATTGGAAAAAACATCAGTGGCACCGGACTCGACACGAACATCGTGGGCCGTAAGTACAACGATCACGAAGCGCGAGAGGGAGATTCCGTCCGTGTGAATCGAATCTTCGTGCGTAGTTTGACGGAAGAAACTCACGGTAACGGTACCGGGATCGGGATTGCCGAATTCACCAACAAACGCACCATCGAACAAATCGATCAGCAAGTGACTGCCGTCAATTGCATCACGGGAGGCCATCCCGAAGCCGCCATGCTGCCAATCTCTTTTGTGACAGACGTGGAGGTTCTGGAAGCGGCATGTAGCACGGTGGGACTTAAAAGTGCGGCAGAGCTTCGGCTTACTCATATCTCGGACACACTGCATCTGTCTGAGTTGCTCGTTTCGGAAGCTTATCTCCCCGAATTCGAAGGGCGTGAAGAGTTGGAGATCATTTCTGGTCCCGAATCGCTTTGGCTGGAATCGGACGGCAATCTTCGGAATGTCATCAATCATTTCACTCCATAAAGTCGGAGAAATCATCCATAACTATAATTGGGTAAATGCTTTAAGAGTGTTCTGGATCGGTTTGTGTGTGGAAACGTGATGATCAAATTCGTCCACGATGTATTGAAGAAACTTTCGGCTTTGATGGTATTCTTTGTAAAACTGAAAAAAACCCTATATTCACACTTGCCCATAGGTGATTCAACTTGGTTCTTCTTTGGCTGAGGAAATTCCTGTGTCCGAGGGAATTGTTGGCTTTGAAAGGAATGCGATTTCGATTTATCCACTTGAAACTCGCATGCATATCGCAACACTTTCCATTGCGCTGTTGGCTTTCTTTCTATCGACTCAACTGTTTCCCAATCGTCGAACACAAGTCTGGTTGTTTAGTGCATTAGCCATAACCGGGCTTGCTCTTAGCTTTTTCGGTCTCTGTCAAAAACTCAGTAGGAACGGCCACTTGTTCTGGACCGGTCCTGAAATTATCAATGGAAAACCGTTTGCGGCTTGGGTGAATCGGAATAACGCAGCAGGTTATCTCAATATGACCTTTGCTGCCGCATTAGGAATGCTGGTGTCATCGACAAACCGCGTCCAGTCACCGTGGTCAGTATCAATACGACATGTTGCAAGACGGCATCAGTGGAGGAATCTCTGAAACCGTCAATTCTTACTTGATTCACATAGGCCAACTGAATGTCTGGCAAGTGATCTCGGGAACATGCATCATCGTAATCGCCGCCGGAGTTATCGGGTCTGCTTCACGTGGAGGTATCCTCTCCTTGGTTGCGGGTTTGTTTGTCGCGCTGATTTGGTTTTTGGCGAAGGGGCATCGGAAAATTGTTCAATTTTCTTTCGTTTCTTTGGTATGCGTTCTGGCGTGTTCCACGCTTACCGAAACCCGATGTTGTCGTCTGCGAAACTGCCCCATTTCTGTTGCCATTTCTGGCGATCTGGGTTCGATTTCGGAAACGCTGCAAGTTGGTTTTTTACCTGCAAGATATCTATCCAGATATCGCCATTGCTGTCGGGAAAGCCAAAAATGGTTTTTTAATACGTCTTTTGCGCGGCCTGTTGCGTTGGTGCTATCGTCGTGCTGATTGCATTGTTGTCCTCAGTGAAGATATGAAACAAACAATTTCTGGATGGGGAACGCTCGATGCAGTACCCATCCACATCATTCCCAACTGGATCGACACGACCAAAGTTGTTCCCGTGAAAGAGGAGAATCCTTGGCGCGTCGAGAATAAATTTGCCTCCGAAAATATGTTTCTGGTGATGTATTCAGGAAATCTGGGACTGTCTCAGGATTTGTCGATCGTGATTGACGCAGCCAAACAGTTACAAGACCTGGATGAATTACATTTTGTTTTTGTCGGCGAGGGAGCCTCTCGCGAGGCACTGATTGAGCAGGCCGAAGGACTGGAGAATGTCACGTTTCTGCCGTACCAACCCCGAGAGCGGCTTGCCGAAAGTTTGTCGGCCGCCGATCTACACTTGCTGCCGATTCGCAAAGAAGCCTTAGGGTGTCTGATGCCGAGCAAGCTCTATGGAATTCTCGCGAGCGGAACTGCCGTGCTTTCCATTGCCCCCGAGACTTCTGAATTAGCTCGCATCGTCGTCGAGCATCGTGTCGGGATCAATCTTCCACGATTTGAGTCAGATCAGATTGAGCGGGTATTGCGGGATTTGGCAGCAGATCGTCATTCTTGGCAAGAGTCAGGGATTCGTGGTCGGCAATTAGCGGAAACCAAATATGATCGCAAAGTGAGTGTAGGGTTGTTCAAAAACCTTTTGACAATTTTATCTAACAGGTAAAACCCTCACATCTTAACAGCCACTCAGAGTGCGAATCCTCGAAATGAAGTAGAGATCCCAGTCTCTGGTGAATGAAGTGTCGCAATGGTGTATCCATTTGTTAAAATTTGATTTCCGTTCGAACTGAACAGATTGAGGACGAGATCACGGGAGGAATTGAGTCCAGTGAGCGATTTACTTGGAAAACGTATTTTTCTGACAGGCGGAACCGGGTTTCTCGGACGCGTCGTCAAACAGCAATTAATAGAAGCACAAGTGGCCGATGTCTTTGCGCCTTCCAGCAGCGAATTCGACCTACGTGACATCAACGCCATTCAGGAAGCCTATCGAAGTTCTGAAGCAGAAGTTGTCATTCATCTGGCAGCCGTGGTGGGAGGCATCGGAGCGAATCGAGAGAATGCGGGCAAATTATTCTATGACAACGCCATTATGGGCATCCAGTTGATGGAACAAGCCCGGCAATATGGCGTTGAAAAGTTCGTCAGCGTGGGGACCATTTGTGCCTACCCAAAACACACCCCTGTTCCGTTCAAAGAGACTGATCTCTGGGACGGATATCCCGAGGAAACCAATGCCCCTTATGGACTGGCGAAAAAAATGATGCTGGTTCAGGGGCAAGCGTACCGTCAGCAATACGGATTCCGAGCGATTCATCTACTACCCGTGAATTTGTATGGTCCGGGGGATAACTTTGATCTAAAGTCGAGTCATGTGATTCCTGCACTCATTCGAAAATTCATGGAAGCACAGGATGCTGGCGAGGACTCCATTACGGCTTGGGGAACCGGGCAAGCATCACGCGAGTTTTTGTATGTTGATGATGCCGCACGAGGAGTTGTGCTGGCTGCCGATCAATATGATTCCCCCGAACCACTTAATCTTGGTACATGCAGTGAGATAACGATTCGCGAACTCGTTCAATTGATTTGTGAGCTTTGCAGTTTTAAGGGACAAGTACATTGGGATACCACCAAACCAGACGGCCAACCTCGTCGCTGTCTGGATACTTCCCGTACTCGGGAACTCCTCCATTTTGAGGCCGATACTGATTTTCGGCAAGGACTGAAAAAGACAATTGATTGGTACCGTGCCGAACGGCACAAGGAAGCTCAAACCCAATCGGTGAGTCACCTATAACACGTCAGGATATGAGATGTCTGAATTGAGAAAAGCATTAGTCACAGGAATTACTGGTCAGGACGGATCGTACCTGGCAGAACTACTCCTTGAAAAAGGATATGAGGTTCATGGAGTCGTCCGCCGGTCGAGTACGTTCAATACTTCACGTATCGATCACCTCTATCAGGATCCGCATGATTCGGACGCTCGACTGTTCCTGCATCACGGCGATCTGTCGGATAGTCAATCTATCTCAAACATCATCATGACCGTGAAACCCGATGAAATTTACAATTTGGCCGCTCAAAGTCACGTTCGAGTTTCCTTCGATAATCCGCTCTACACTTTGGATGTCACTGGGAATGGGCTTTTACGGATTCTCGAATCGGTTCGTGTGCTGAGTCGCGAGAAGCCGGTCAGGGTTTATCAGGCTTCATCGAGCGAAATGTATGGAAAAGTGGTCGAGACGCCACAAACAGAGTTGACTCCGTTTCGTCCCCGTAGTCCGTACGCTTGTGCGAAAGTGTATGCCCATCACCAATGTATCAATTATCGAGAAGCTTATGATTTGTTTGTGAGCAACGGCATTCTGTTTAATCACGAATCACCACGTCGCGGTGAAACGTTTGTGACTCGCAAAATCACACGCGCTGCCGCCCGCATTAAATTGGGGCTGCAAGAGAAATTGTATCTGGGCAACATCGATTCCAAGCGAGATTGGGGATATGCCAAAGATTACGTGGAAGCGATGTGGTTGATGATGCAAACCGAGACGGCCTCCGATTATGTGGTGGCTACGAATGAAACTCACAGTATTCGTGAGTTTCTTACTCACACTTTTGAAATGCTCGACCTTGACTGGAATGATTTTGTCGAAATCGATCCCCGCTACTATCGTCCCGCCGAAGTGGATCTTCTTCAGGGTGATTACTCGAAGGCAGAGAAAGAACTTGGTTGGAAACCACGGACCAGTTTTAAGGAATTAGTCGAGTTGATGGTGGGATCCGATCTGGATGAAGCGGAACGGGAAAAGCATAACTTAATGATCGGGAAAGACCCGGTTGGGTAAGTTTTGAGGAAGTTCATCATCAGTGTTCGCTGGAGACGAAAGGGAAATAGGCGTGCGTCCGGGAGTTCTCCTGTACCGGTTGAGACGACTCTTCGAGGGGGGCTTAATGGCCTCCTGGTATCGGGAAGTTGTGCGCTCTCGAATTTTACAGACGCCTTCACTGTTACTACCACAAACCTCGGAGTACGAGATTCACACCCTCACATCTCAGCAGGACTGGTTGGATCTGCTTTGGGCTTTAAAGTCCTTTTACCATTTCAGTGACACACGCCCCGCGCTGTGTATTCATGATGACGGTACGTTGACTCCTGAAATTTGCGAAATTATCAGTACGCATTTTGTCGGCGTTCGCTTGATCAAACGGGAACAGTCGGATGTCGAGGTTCTCGACTCTCTCGCTAACTATCCTGCCTGCTATAAGCTACGTTCAGAAAACAATCTTTCGATCAAGCTGTTCAATCTGATTCATTATGCGCAGTCGCCCCGAGTATTGCTGTTAGATTCCGATGTTTTGACATTTTCGCAGCCGGTCGAACTGCTCGATGCGTTGAATGACAAAGAGACGCCGAATCGCTTTAACGGCGATGTTAAAGATGCCTACACTGCGCCACGAGACGAACTTGCCAATGGTTTGGATTTGGAAGTGGCTTCCCGATTTAATTCCGGAGTTTGCGTCTTGCAAATGGATTCATTGCAACTTACTGAGATTGAACGATATCTCTCTTCGAACTTGCTCCAAGGCCATTTTTGGCTCATTGAACAGACCCTGTTTTGCTTGTGTAGTTCCCGTTACGGCTGCCAGCCATTATCTCAGCCCTATGATGTGATATTAGAAGATGGTCTATCCAAGAAACCTCTGAAGCATTACGTCGGAGCGATTCGAAATCGAATGTACGCCGAAGGCATGCGGCATCTTGCTCAGCAAGGTTTTCTCAAAAACATTGAGACGGCACCTCAACCTGAACTGGTGGAGGTCTCCCGATGATCGACGTGAGTATTTTGATTCCCTGTTACAATGCGGAACAATGGGTCCGTCAGGCCGTGGAATCGGCCTTGAAGCAGTCGTATGGTCGTTGTGAGGTGATCTGTGTGGACGATGGGTCCACCGATGGAACCCTCGATGTTCTTCTCTCGTTTGGTAATACCATTCGTGTTGAAACCGGCCCTAATCGAGGCGGCAACGTGACACGTAACTGTCTCCTGAAATTGGCAACCGGTGATTGGATTCAGTATCTCGATGCGGATGATTATCTGGAACCCACCAAGATCGAAGGACATGTCAAAACGTTAGAGCAGGGGAGCGATGCCGATGTTTTATTTGGTCCAGTGACGATTGAGAGAACATTGCCTTCTGGTGAAGTCGATCGTTTCCTAGATGAGATTCCTGCCAATGAAGACCCGTGGAATTTGTATCTTCGCTGGGGGTTGCCACAAACGGGTAGACTGCTCTGGAAATCTTGTCGGGCGCGAGAAGTGGCAGGCGATGGCTGCGGGAGATGTTTTTGCCCTCTCTTCCTATCAAGAGAATTTTGCCTTGGTCGTAGTGGATTCTCTCCGGTTGGGTGTTCCAGTTGTGCTCAGCAATCGTGTTAACATCTGGTCCAACATTGTTGATGCGAACGCTGGCTTAGAATGCCGTCTCGAACCAAATCATATCGCCGAACAATTACAAACGGTCTTGCTGTCTCCCGAAAAATGTCACATCATGGCAGAGAACGGTCAGCAATTAGTCGAACGAGAGTTTATTTGGAGGCGATGTGCAGAGCGTACTAAACAAGCCTATGAGTCGATTTTAGAGTCGCATAAAAAATGACAAAATCTTTTGACATCAAACAGCCCACTGAAACGAACGTCGATTTATCAACGTATTCGCAGGGTGATTACTCTCCTGGACGGGGCCGTTTTGTTCGTTGTCTGTGGTCGATGATGAGCTTACTGTTTATTGAATGTGGGTGGTTTCCATTTTCTGGTTTGAAAGTCATGATGCTACGTCTTTTTGGAGCGAAGATCGGATCACATGTCGTGATCAAACCAATGTTCGCATCAAGTTTCCCTGGCGTTTGACGATTGGTAGCTATGTCTGGGTGGGGCAGGGAGTCTGGATCGACAATCTGGCACAAGTCACTCTTGATGATCAGGTTTGTCTTTCGCAGAGAGTCTACCTGTGCACGGGAACCCATAATCACCGAAAAAAATCATTTGACCTCATCACGAAACCGATCAGTGTGGCAGCGGGCGGATGGATTTGTGCCGGAGCGATTCTGTTACCCGGAACCGTTGTGGGGCGTGAGGCGATTGTCTCGGCTGGTAGCGTGGTGAAAGGACAGGTTGATTCTGGAGTCATTATGAAAGGAAATCCGGCGTGCAAGGTGGGAGTACGAACATATGAGGAAATAGGAAACCTCGTCGAAACCGAAGAAAAACGGTCAGAAATGAGCGAATAAACGCGAACCTTTAAGAGTTTTTCAGAATCGGAATTTCTCAGTGTCCGGTCATCTTGCGTCGAACCGAGAAAATCGTTATTACATCAATAGAAGACGCAGTTTACGGCTGTTCGGTCAGATAGCTCAGTTGGTAGAGCACTGCCCTGAAAAGGCAGGTGTCCCCGGTTCGAGTCCGGGTCTGACCAATCGATCGATTACAGAACCTCGGGAAACACTGCGTTTCTCGGGGTTTTTGCATTTCTGGTTTTCCGCTTGCGAGCCAATGCAACGTAATTCCGACGTAGGTTGCGTTGCATTCTGCGTTGCCTTGTCGAAATCCTCATCAGTGGTTTGAGCGTAATGCTTCAAGGCCACTTTGGGAGAGTTTCCCAGCCAGCCCGTGACCACATGAATGGGATGATCCCGCATCAGTTCCGTTTCGACCGATGACCGCAGATTGTGGAACGGACGTGGCCACGGGGTGATGCCAGCACGTTGAACGATCCTGTTGAACGTGGTTCGCAAGTTGGAGTTTTGCAAACTGGGCCGGATCTGTTTGACGGCCACATTCCGACCGAGCGCAACCTGTTCCGCGAGATGCACCTGTCCCATGCCTCCTTCGCCGAGAAGTTTAATCGCGCGGTAGTCGATAGCTTGCCGGTCAGTCTCTGAATCATCGAGTGACTGAATCTGTCGCTCTCCGACGGAAGCCTCATCGAGCTGCAAACCGTCTTTCATGATTTGCGGACGAAGACTGGTTTCCGCGAGTTCCCGGTTGAGATTTTGTTGCGAGGGAACGAGCGTTTATGCTGCAGTATGGAGTTCCCGCTCATTGAGTCCTTGAACGGTTTCTTCAAAATAATGTGAACCAGCGGGAGGTGGATTTGTTTGATAGGGATCAGGGTTGGTCATGAGTTCAACAGAGATTCTCAGAGGATAATACGAAATATGATGTTCCCAATCATAATCAAAAAAAACGAGACAGAGCCAAAGAGATTCACGGTTTTTTAACTCTTCGAGGAACTGCTGCCTGTGAGCAACAGACAATCCTTAGCGTTTCTTTACGAATCTGTGTCAAAGAGTTCATTACTCAATTTCGTCTTGCTAACCTATCTCTACCAGAGTTAGCCTTCGTGGTTCGCCGAAAGGCACCTCGATCTTTGGTAATTAGAACGTCATCACAACTCAACGACGAACACAGATTTCGTAGGGCCGGTTCCACCGGCCAAGAACTATTTGTAGGTGTTTGTCCCGTTAGCGTGTTGAAGAATGACGACCGCTGCAACGTGAGAAAGGAGGCGATCTCGCGTGACGTCCACAGAAAAAACGGTATCTCTTCATGTCCAACAGATCCGCGCAAACCGCTGAGAGCCAACGACTTGCTCAAGAGTATGGAAGATTTGGAATCAAGATTCGGCAACATTCGGTCAAGGTGTGTCCCCCATTCACCGAATCTTGACATCTTGAA
>JAQWSQ010000181.1 GCA_029243145.1 Planctomycetaceae bacterium
AATGTTGGTCGACCGCAACTCAACAATCACAACACAAATAAACACAACTGCGTATTAATTCTTGCCGTTGAATAAAAATCTTGCTTCGGCAGGTTTTTTTTGTCACACTATATCATGTTTGTCACTATATATGATATAACTCTGATGAGATGACCTTCTTCATCTTTTCGATGTTGCCTGCAACTTCTTATTTTCTCTCTTTTACACTTCGATTAAGGAACAGCTCATGACTAACGTCAACATCTCCGTCAACGTGGTTTCACGTTGATCGAACTTCTGGTGGTGATTGCCATCATCGCCGTACTGGTAGCGTTACTGCTACCTGCCGTTCAGCAAGCTCGGGAAGCCGCCCGTCGCTCTGCCTGCAAAAACAATCTGAAACAAATTGGCTTGGCACTTCACAACTATCACGACACGTACAACTCACTTCCGCTTGGAGTCAGAAACGATCAAGGGAATCGCTGGGGAATGTCTTGGTTCGTCGGCATTTTGCCATATGTCGATCAAGCTCCACTTTATAATCAACTCAACCCGAGTGCTGCACATTCGGGTTATATTGGCAACGGAGCAGTCGCCAACCAGAAAACCATCTCAGTCTTGGCCTGTCCTTCAAGCCCGATGGATCCTATCAATAAAGACACCGGTCGTGGCTGGACGCAACGTCCACATTACATCGGCATCTCGGGGGCGACTAACGGTGATGGTTTCACCAATCCCACCAACTCTAATCAGTTCAATACCAATAATTGTTGTAGTGCAACCCCTCAAGGGATTCGTTCTGTCAACGGCGTGCTGGTCCCATCCAAAGGATTGACATTTGCCACAATCCAAGATGGTACTTCGAATACGATTGCTGTCGGGGAATGCTCGGCCTTCTTTTATGATGCGGCCGGCAATAGCCCAAGAGCGGTCAACTCCAACCATGGCTGGATGATGGGTACGAACAGTGGTTCTCAACGCCCTGGAAACAGAACCTTTAACCTCACCACGATTCGTTATGCTCCCAATACGACAAACGACAGTTTACCGGGAACAGGCAATAATGATGGTGAAAACAATGGCATCTACTCGGCTCACACGGGTGGAGTTCAGATCCTGTTAGCAGACGGTTCTGTTCGATTTCTGAGTGAAAATATCAGCATGCTGACATTACGTCGCTTGGCGACTCGCAATGATGGTCAGCCTGTGGGTGCTTTCTGATCAGTATCATGATGAGGTGTATTTCACCTCATCAGTGGCAAGCAATGGTCATGGAATCGTAGACGATATGACTCAGCCACAAACAATCAAGAGCACCCCTTTCCTCAGCAAGGTTTGGGGTGCTCTTTATTTTCTCTGTTTTTTTCCGGCGATGCGGATATCAGGATCTGAATTGCGCAAGTCATGCTCCTGCATGACACTTTAAATTCCATCGCCCCAAATTGTGATCATTGGCCAATACCCTCTCAGAGCACACCGACTCTCTTCCTGTCTTTACTAAGACGAGAGCACTGTGAAAAAACAAAACTCAATCATCACAAACTGGATTATCTCTTCTCGAACTTTCTGTCAGGCACAGCCTGACCTACACACTTAATAACGTATTCAAAGAGGAAACTATGAATTTCGATCGAGTCGTTCAAAAAATGCAGGTCTTCACTTTTCTATCTCTAACGATGTTCGCAATTTCCATGATTGGCTGTGGTGGAGGTACAAATCTCCCCGAAGGCGAAACCGGAATTGTCACCGGAAAAGTGACTTCAACCGCGGGTGATCTCCCTACAGGATGTTCGATCGTCTTCATCAATGAGGGACAAGCAATTACTGCCACAGGCGTGATTGGCGCCGATGGTTCTTATTCCCTGTTGATGCGTGGCAAGCCAGACATTCTTGCCGGTACCTACAATGTTGGTGTCACCGCTCCATCAATGGAGCTTACCGAAGAACAACAAAACGCCATTACGATGGGGGAAGCAGAAGCTCCGGTTGTCGATCTGTCGGCAATTCCTGAAAAGTATCTGATTCCAGAATCCAGTGGAGTTACATTTGATGTCAAAGCGGGCGAAAATACTTTCGACCTTGAACTGAAGGCTGAGTAGAGCCTGAACTCTTCAACGGAAATCGGGTCGCAAAAGACTTCTCATGGGCTGGCACCATGCCACTCCCCGTTTGACAAATTCATAATCGGAAGCTTTCTATGCCTAGGCAAAATTTACGTCGAGGATTCACACTCATCGAACTTCTGGTAGTGATTGCCATCATCGCCGTGCTGGTGGCATTACTGCTACCAGCCGTGCAACAAGCTCGCGAAGCGGCGCGTCGCTCTGCCTGCAAAAACAATTTGAAGCAATTGGGATTGGCGATGCACAACTATCACGATGTGCACAGTGTGTTCCCGTATGCCAGCACCTACGGAATTAATCGGCGACACACATGGGTCGAATACATTATGCCTTTTGTCGACCAAGCCCCTCTCTACAATCAGATTGATTTTAATTTTGAAAATATTGATGTCCCCAGTGGCAACCGTGCGTTGATTGAAAATAAATTTTTCGCATTCGTCACTTGCCCCTCCAGTCCATTTGCGGGCGAAGGCAAGCCACTCTCTCTCGCATGGTTTAGCGAGATGAGTTTTGCGACCCAACCATTGCACTATGTCGTAAGCGCTGGTCCCTTTAGACCGGATGGTGTGACTCCTGACTGTGTCCTCGAACCTTCATTCTGCATCACCGAGGCAGTCACACGCTGGAACGTCTCCCATTTACATGGAAATTCTCGTCATCCCGGAGTTTTTGCGGCTCGTGGATCGACAAATACCAATTTCGCTAAAATCTCAGATGGGACATCAAATACCTTCTTGATGGGAGAAAGAAACGCAGAATTATGTAACTGGGGAGGAGCTTTTTCAGAAAACTTCCCAGGCGCGTTTACCGGTCAAAAACCGAATAGCCCAACTCAAAACACAAATTCAGGAGACTATCGACGCAATTGCGGCTTTTCCAGTCATCATACGGGTGGATTGCACATGTGTATGGCAGACGGTTCGGTGCAATTTGTCAGCGAGAATATTGATTTTGAAACCTGGAACTATCTCGGCAACAAAAATGATCGTAAAGCAATATCATTCCCATGATGCGTTCTGCAACGAACCATTCTGTGCATTGCCTTTATCCATTTTTCAATGTCTCACTGAGAAAGACGCTAATGATGTTTACGACTAATAATCGAATGTGTGCCTCGCTGATTACTCTCAGCCTATTGTTGTTTGTTGGCTGCGGTGAAGGCGGGCCAGATGATGTAGACCCTAATCTCTCAACAGTCTCTGGGACGATCAATCTCTCGGGTTCACCACTCACAAGTGGAGGAACCGTAACGTTTGTCTCAGAAGATGAAACTAAGACCTATTCTGGTGACATTGACAGTTCAGGTGTCTATACGGTCAATGCTTCTCAGAGTGGCCAAGGGGCACTCCCTGGAAACTACAAAGTTGCGATTCAAGCATGGGATTCTGTTCCCGGAATGGACGAAGAAGGAAATCCTGTCGAAGGAAAATCGGCGATTCCAGAAAAGTATAGCAACCCTGACACTTCTGGTCTCACAGCCACAGTGACCGATGGTCCCAGCATGATCGATTTTGATTTGAAGACTGAGTAACACTGAGATTTTGGATATCAATGTTGACCTTCTTCGATATCTCGAAGACATTATGCCCGCCAACGTCAACACGATTTTCAGCGACCGACATAACATCCGGGAACAACTGCAACTGGCCGACCTCGTGATTGGCGCTGTTCTCATTCCCGGTGCAAGAGCTCCTCAGCTTGTCGGTAGAGAAGACCTTAAGCTAATGAAGCCGGGAGCTGTGATCATCGATGTGGCAGTCGACCAAGGAGGCTGTGTTGAGACTTCACGCCCCACCACTCATGCAGATCCCACATATATTATCGATGACATCGTTCATTATTGCGTCACCAATATGCCGGGCGCGGTAGGACGTACCAGCACTTACGCCTTGTGTAATGTGACTTTTCCTTACATCGAGCAACTGGCTCAGCAGGGACTTTCGACTGCGGCTGCAAATGATCAAAGAATTGCGTCTGCCATCAATATGCACGATGGACGAGTCACCAATCAAGCGGTCGCGGAGACATTCGATCTGGAGTTCACGGATTTCATCGAGTACGATGGTGAATTCCTTTCGCCCTCAGATTCATTCTAATCATCTACACTCAATTAAAGTCGTCACTCAATGAAACTTCTCACCGGTGTCATCTTCCTGCTCATCGCCGAACTCGCCTTCGCACATACACATCTGATACCATTTCCACATCACGAATACGTCAGCCAAACGCTGCTACCAGCTTCCGCCGCCGCCGCAATTTTGGGAGGACTGTTTCTACTTTGGGGAGTCGTCTCAGAGTTGAAGTCGAGTTTCGGAGCAACAACATGCAGTTCCAATGAGAACGCGAAACATAGGGAGTGAGAGGAATGTCCCATAATTCTCATTCGCGACTCGACCGTTTCCTTGGATTGTTGACAACGCTGGTGGTGGTCGGTGCCATTACGTTGATGGGAAAGATATTATTATTCCCTGATCACTCGCAGACGCTCTTTCGGAACGCTGCGTTAGCCTATGAATCTCAAGAATTCCAGACGGCAGATGAGCTGAGCGACGAATTATTGAATCTCTTACCCGACGACTCGGCAGCACTACTGTTGAGAGCAAGGGTTCTTGCTCGGAGAAACAAAGACGACACCGCGATGCCATTGTTTCGTCGTTTGACAAGGATGGACGAACCGTACGCAACTGACGCCCATTTGGGCCTTGCCGACCATTTCTATCATGGCAGTAATTTCCCGACGGCAGAAAAACATTACCGGCGGTATCTGAAGAATCGACCAGACGATTTGAAGGCCAATAAAAATCTGGCGTTTTTGCTTTCGTTTCAAGGCCGAACATGGGAAGCGATCCCCTTCTCCGAAAAACGGGTTGCGCTGGGAGATTTCAACGCCCGCGAACTGATCATGATCGGTCTGGCAGGGTCGTTCTGGGTGGAAGACAAAAATATTTCGTTTCTGATCGCCGACCGTCACCCCAAACAGATGATCAACTATTTTGGCCAAGTGAAGCAAGCCTACTTAAACAATCATATTGACGAAGAACTAGAATTACTAGACCGTATTATTGCCGATTCTCCTAAGCAAATCGAGCCTCTCGCACTCTTGGGAGGATACCTCCTCGACACAAATCAGACACAACGATTTCTTGGTTGGCATGACCAATTACCGCCAGCCGCTAACTCGCACCCTGATATTTGGTATTTACGCGGACGTTGGGAAAAAGATCAAGATAACTCCAAGCAAGCGGCAGGATGTTTCTTACGAGCGCTCTCCTGCTCTCTCAACCACAACAAGTCGTTGTTCCAATTATCCCAGGTTGCATCAAAATGTTCGACAAACCCGCTTCCCGAAAGTTTCGGGCAGGAAGTGAAAGCGTCATCTGATATCAACTATTTAATCGCGGGGATGACGGATAATGTAAATGAGAGCAAAGTCCACAAACTGACGAACGCACTCGAAATACTTGGGAGATATCAGGAAGCGGCGGCATGGTGCGACCTCATGTGTCGATTTGGAAACGACGTAGATTGGGCAACCGCAGAGAAGCTGCGGTATGTTAGCTTGGCTCGCAATACAACCACCTCTCCAGAACAACGCTATGTGACGAAAACCTCGACGGCGCTCAACATCCCAATGGCGAATATTCCTTTCCAGTTGAGCAGGCGGCAAGCTTCTCCGTCGCATCGAACACGTGATTTTGATCTCCCCTCCCGTGTCCAATTTGAAAACTCGGCAATCGAGGCAGGATTGGAATTTCAATACTTCAACGGGATCACAGAATCAATTGGTTTGCAGCACATCCTGCAAGCAACAGGAGGAGCCGCAGTTGTCATTGATTACGATCTTGATGACTGGCCCGATCTCTACTTTTGCCAGAGTGGAGAGTGGCCCGTTGAAGAAGAGCATAATCCATACACGGACCGCCTCTATCGAAATTTGGGAAACGGGCAATT
>JAQWSQ010000182.1 GCA_029243145.1 Planctomycetaceae bacterium
GAAAAGATCATGAAACAAACCACTCAATCTCAAGCTGAACTAGCACGGGCCACGGCATTGGAAAAAGAACTCAGAACAGAGCTAGAAACAAAGAACTAAATCTCGGTGCAGAACTCAGGGTGCTTGTTACCAAACAAAGCGTTCAGGGTTCCAGCGATACCCACCATTCTCCTTACCTACCTATCACCGCAGATTAGAGCTACATTGTTCGGATGTATCAACCGAGACCGGAGCAACTCGACGGATCCTGGAAATTCCCAGACCCGAAACCTGTCAAGTGATGAGAGCTATCAATAGCGACTTCTTTTGCACATTGATCATATTGCGTTGTGATTCAAGGGCGGGATCAAGAGAGCGGAATAGGCTTTCGGCCTGTTGAAGAAAGAGTAGCTTGATCCATAGGGTTTACAGCACAAACTCGTTTGGGAAACCTCCCGTACATTAACATATACTAAGCGTATACACGCACCTACTTAACCCACTCAAAAGCAATTCCATGAAAATATTTTTATTGCTAGCCATTTTTGTACCAACGCATTTCATTTGCTGCCCAGCAGCCTGGGCAGACAGTTTAAAACAGAAACTGAGTATCGAAACGCTCGACGACCGGTTGATCGTCCGGTTCGGTGAGTCAGAAATTGCCCACTACGTTTTCCAAGATCCTGAGGTCCCTCGTCCTTACTTCGCACACGTAAAAACTCCACGTGGAACACAGGCGACACGGAATTATCCGCCGGTCGAAGGCCAAGACAAAACAGACCACAAGACGATACATCCGGGGATTTGGATGGCATTTGGTGATCTGGATGGCGAGGACTTCTGGCGCAACAAGGCTTCGATTCAACACGTCAAGTTCGTCGAAACACCTCAAGCTAGTGACAACACGGCCTCTTTCGTGGAAGAAAAACGGTACCTGGCTTCCGACGGCAGCGAAGTGTGCCGGGAGATTTTTCACTGGACGATGTACTCGCTCGATGATGGTTTTTTGATGGAGTGGAATGCAACTTTCTCGTCGCAACGCGAATTTTACTTCGGTGACCAGGAAGAGATGGGGCTAGGTGTTCGTGTGGCGACACCAGTCGCCGAGAAGAACGGTGGGCTTTTACGAGACTCGAAGGGTCGGAAAAAGGCAAAACGAATCTGGAGCAACGCAGCGCGTTGGTGTGACTATCGAGGAACAATCGGCGAACAAACAGTCGGGATGTCACTTCTCTGTCATCCCGAAAACTTTCGCCCCTCGTGGATGCATGCCCGCGACTATGGATTTATGGCCGCGAATCCCTTTGGACGCAAAGCGATGCACAAAGGTGAGGAAAGTAAGATCATCGTCAAGCCAGGCGAATCTTTACACTTGCGTTTCGGCGTCTGGATCTACGAAACGGAACCTGATGTGGAGATCGATATCGAAGCCGCTTACCGCAAGTACATCGAGCTATGCGATTGAGCCTCGCTAGAATGAATGCAATACAAAGTTCCATGGGCCAAATCAAAGGTCCTTTGGATTTGAATCACAACACAAAATCAATGAAGTTGAA
>JAQWSQ010000077.1 GCA_029243145.1 Planctomycetaceae bacterium
ACGGTGAGTGTTCCCGTGGTCATCAAACCCGCGTTGGTTTCGTCGAGGCTGGCGGTGTCGTCTCCGTTGGTGATGACGGGATCATCGTTGGTCCCGTTGATGGTGATGGTGACGGTGGCGTCAGCCATTGCGTTTTGTGAATCGACTGCTTGAATCGTGTAGGAGTCGTTGTCGGTCTCTCCGAATGCCAAAGAATCAAACACGTTTCCCGGGTTGTAGGTTAACGAACCATCAATGTTCAGAGTGACGGTGACGCCATCTCCCAGATCGACAGCACTTCCGCCGGGTGTCAATGCCATACCATTAATCGAATAAATCAACGTGCTATCATCGACATCGCTGAACAGGTTCGAGATGTTTAGATCGCTGTTGACCTCGTTCTCGCTGATTGTCTGCATCTGGTCGGTGCCGACAGGAGGATCATTCAAACCGACAATAGTCAGGTTGACCGTTGCGATGGCGGTTCCCCCATTGCCGTCAGAAATGGTGTAGTCGAACGAATCCACAGCGGGCGGGTCGGTCACTGCCAAATTGTCAAAGGCGGTTCCGGGATCATAATCCAGTGTTCCGTCCATATTGAGACTAACGGTCGCACCGGAAGTGAGCGCGATGGTATTGCCGTTCATCGGGTCGAACGCTGTACCGTTAATTTCGATCACCGACAGCATATCCAAATCGGGGTCTGAATCATTACTCAGAACATTGATATTGACTGACGTGTCTTCGTCCGTCATTGCCATATCATCCATGGCGACCGGCGCAGCAAGGACGATTCGATCTTCCAATCTCTCTGTGAGCAGGAGAGGGGAGTTTTCTGGGTTGTGTTGAGTGGTGCTGGGATTGAGCCAAAACCTGGAAAAATCATTAAGTCGTTTTTGCCAGTAAATCCGTCTCATGATCTAACACTTCGCAGAGGGTTTGCGGACGTTGACAAGTCAACGACCGATGGGCAAGGAAGAACACTGGTGAGAATGGTCAAAAGGAGACTCAGAGCACTTATAGTCAAGTATCGTCAAGGAGCGGTTTCTCTGTCAAATCCAAATTATACCGGCAAGGTGTTTTGCGGGAAGTGCTTACGGAATATCCGGTTGAATGAATTCCGTGTTTTCTGGCAAAGAACAGTCATAAAACATGGGGATTGGTCTAATTATGCAAGTTATGAGTATTGTAGCAAAAACACAACCGGGAAAAGGAGTGACGTATAGACTGTCTGGACTCCAAAGGTGAAGAAAACAACAGCAAAAACCGAATGAAAAGAAAGAGCTTGGACCTGTTTTGATCAAGCAACCGTTTTGCTGTGCGCATCAATTGGATAAGTTATAAATATCACCCCATTTGCGACTCACAAATTACCGACCTCTCGTCCGTTCCCGGTAGATGTCAGATGATGAATTTTCAAATCATCTTTTGCGGCATGAGCCTGTGGCTGTCTCTGGCTAATTTCAGCCTAGGTCAGGAATCACAAGAGGCTCTCAAATCACTTCCTCCACTTCCAATACCGGTTGAGGAAGAGGTGGATTTAGTGCCCGGACAGCAGGCAGAGCTGGAATCACTGACAGGGGAAGAACTTCAACAAATCTTTCAACCCGTCAATCTGGGTTTGAAAGGACCGACTCAATTCAAGATTCGTATTCGTCCGCATGTTTATCTTGATGAGGAAGACCCGAGCCGTGGTTTGATTGAGCCACCTCCGATGCAGGCCGATGTTTTCGATACTGAGACAGAGCCCATGTCTTTACAGCAGTTTACAGGTAACGGTGTTGAGTCTCCATTTTTCACACCGGTTTCGCCGTTCTGCTATCCTCCTTTGTATTTTGAGGAGCCGTATCTGGAGCGATATGGGGATGGGTATTGTGATCCCTTACAAACGCTGATTTCTGGAGCACATTTTTATGCTCGAATTCCCATGCTCTCCATTAATCTCATCAAACGGCCCCCGTGTCGACCGGTTTTGAATCTTTGGGCTGATCCTGTGGATGAAGCCAGACGGTAATTCCAGGCGTTTGTTGGCCAGACCGGCGGGACAGAAAGACCTTGCGACCGTCTCGGCAATGGTCTCTGATAAAGCTCTATGTTTGATTCTCTGACCTCAAGCTGGATCACGAAACGACGATTAGGTCGCTATCGGCGTCTGATTAAGACTGTGCATAAGATCCAGGCTGGATTTCTCTCATGGAGTGATGAGGAATTACGAGCCGAGCGATTGTCTCTCAGTTTGCAGGCACGCTCTGGGGTTCAAAGAGAGAAGTTCCTTCCTCGCAGCTTCGCTTTGATCCGCGAGAGTGCGCGTCGAACGGTGAGCATGGAGCATTATGATGCTCAACTGCTCGGAGGTTGTGCGCTGGCCGAGGGATACATCGCCGAGATGGCCACCGGCGAAGGGAAAACATTCACTGCCACACTTCCTCTCTTTTTGTATTCACTCTTTGGACGCGGTGCTCATCTGGTGACCGCCAATGATTATCTTGCGGAACGCGATGCCGAGTGGGTTCGGCCAATCTTTGAGTTGCTGGGTGTGCAGGTCGGTTCGATCCTCCAGCAATCGAGCGATGCAGAACGTGCATTGGCTTATCAAGCGGACATCACTTACGGAACATTGCGTGAATTCACGTTTTATTTTTTACGGGAACAGTTGAGTCGTTCGCAGATCGATCACTCTCGTTCGAGTAATGATGATCGTGCGAGAAATCGCATTTCACCGGAGCGACGATTTCCCAGTGATCCCCCTTTCTTCTTGCTTGTTGATGAAGCGGACAGCTTGCTCATCGACGAAGCACGGACCCCTTTAATTATTAGTCTTCCGAGTGAGCATGATCCGACGTTTGGTGAGGACTGTTTTTTCTGGGCCAATCACATCGCCAGCAAGCTCGCATTATCGTCTGATTACGAGTTGGATCCAAAGGCTCGATCTGTGCGATTGAATCAAGCGGGAAAACAGAGCGTGAGAGAAAAATTGTCTCTCACACAATTGAGGAACCTCACTTTGCAAGAGGCGGAAGAGGCGGTTTGTCGTGCGCTTGTGGCTCAAAAGTATTTTTGTAGAGACGAACACTACGTGATTGACGACGATGAAGTTCAGTTGATTGATAGTTTCACGGGACGAATTGCCGTTGGTCGAAAGTTGCGTCAAGGCGTTCATCAAGCGATTGAAGTTCGAGAAGGATTGCCTTTGACGAAGACTCAGGAACCTGCCGCACGAATGACCGTGAATGATTACACGTCTCGATACCATCATCTCGCGGGAATGACGGGTACGGCGAGTGAAGTCTCGACCGCGATGAAAAAATATTATGACTGTCGCGTGTTGCCCATTCCCACCATTCGCCCCTGTCGGCGCGACATTCTTTCCGTGCAAATATTCGAGACCACTCAAGAAAAATATTGTGCCATCGCTGCCGAAATTCTTGTCCTGATCGAGGAAGGCAGGTCTGTTTTAATCGGGACACGCACGATTCAACACTCCCTGTCTCTCTCCGAACATTTGAACAATTCGGGGATTGAGCATTTGCTTCTCAACGGGGTTCAGGATGTCAACGAGGCCGATATTATTTCGCAAACCGGTCAACCGTCTCGCGTCACAGTGGCGACCAATATGGCAGGACGTGGGACCGATATTCATTTGTCGGATCAGGTTCGCGAGGCGGGCGGGTTACACGTCATCGGCACCGAGTTTCACGAGTCCGCGCGGATTGATCGACAATTAGCCGGGCGTGCTGCACGGCAAGGCGATCCGGGAAGTTTCCGACAAATGGCGAGTTTCGAAGATTCGATCCTGATCGACGCTTGGGGAGAAGAGGTGGCTACGAAGCTCACACAAGATGCCCGCAAGGGTTTTCGGGTGAGTTACGCGGCTTCATTATTTCGGCAAGCACAACAGGACTTAGAACGCAGACAACGCCACCAACTTCTCTTAATGCTCGAAAGCGAACGAAGACGGAGCGTGCAAAACATAGAGATGGGACGCGACCCTTGGCTGGATAGCGTTTATTGACCCAACTCGTAATTCCACTCATACCAGGGAGCCGATGGCTGCGAGGGAGCGGGTGTTTGCTTGACTTGTGGAGGTGCCTTGGGGGACTCAGGAACTTCCGTTTCTGGTTGATCATCAATAAACTGAATCTCTTTTCCCAGTTCGGCAGCCTTCGACATGTTTTGCTGAGTGAGTGGGGTTTTCAAGTTTGGTGCGAGTGCTTGGATTTTAGGACTGTGTGAGACGCGTAGAATCTTAAGGTGAGCGTCCTCCTCGGTCTCATCCAGTGGGAAAGGTCGAGGGGCATTCGAGGTTGTTTCTGGCAGTGGAGGCAAATTATCAACTTTGCGAGGCACTGAAACAGGAACCGTCGGTTCTGATGGGAACGGATTCTCGAAGGTGCTGGTTGTCTCGCCGGGAACATCGTTTGTGACAGGTTCAATCGCGACCGACATTTCCCCTTGAGGCTCTATGTCCAAAGGAGATGTCGCCGGAAGCGGTACTTGCGGTTCGACTTCTCCGATACTGATTGCTCTTGATGGATCTCCGTTCCAATGGGATTCACCTACAGTCGAATAGTTGTCCGTCAAAATCACATGGCGAAACGGGAGTAAACTTCCCTTTTCAAAGTGAATGTTCCGTAGTGCGGCTTCATGCTCGACCAATGATCGATAGTAGCTCGCTTTTGCATCGGCGAGTCGCGATTGAGCATCCAGAATTTCGTCAGGCGAATCGGTATCTTCATTGAGTGATGAGAAACGTTGTTGGGCAGAAATGAGACGGTTAAAACTGATTTTGTTCAGTTCTTGTGCTCGCTCCAATTCGGCCACCGCGTTACTCAAATCATGAGCAATTTGACGTT
Organism: Planctomycetaceae bacterium; assembly: GCA_029243145.1. Lineage (GTDB taxonomy): Bacteria > Planctomycetota > Planctomycetia > Planctomycetales > Planctomycetaceae > JABURQ01. Next base: position 4,833 of record JAQWSQ010000077.1, read on the forward strand.
CTTGTTGTCGTAACAACGCTCGTTCGCGAGCAATCTGAATCTCAAGATTGGTGACGGCAGCATGGCCTTGGCGAGTCCCAATAGGCACGGTCATTTCGACGCCCAACTCCCACTCTTGGAAATCGCCACCAAACAAGTTTTCGGTGGCTCCCCGATTTAGCGTGGTCGCTCCTGTGGCTGTGTCGCCGATGAGGTTATCACCAAATCCACGGAATCGATATCTGCCGAACATATCGAGACGTGGCTTTTTGAATTGCTGACTCGCTTCTTTCTGTAACTCCAGACTTTTCAATGCTTGTCGCTGTTTTTTCAATTCGGGACGCTGGGCGATTGCCTCGTGGATCAACGCATTCCAGTCGTATTCAATCGGCATGACTTTGGGTTCCGAGACAGGTCGAATAACCGATTCTTCTTTCATTGGCAAGCCCATCAAGAGTCGCAAGCGACGCTCGGCAACATACAGCCCTCCCGCTCCGGTAAACGTACCGGGACGGCTTCCATTACCGGTCTGAGTGGCGTTTTGCTGCCGTCCTGCCAACGCATTATACATGTCTTCTTCAAATCGATAATACTGTTCACGAGCTTGCGCTTCTTTCGCAGCCGTGATTCCCTTTTGATCGATTCGCGAGATGGTTGATTTCCATGTCTTCAAGCTTTGATCGCGAGCAGCGAGTGAAGTATCGAGTAAGCGATAGGCGTAGAAAAGATCCCAATAGGCATTTTCGACATTGCTGATGAAGTCTCGCATACCAATTTCAAATTCCGAAATCGCCATGTCGGTATTGATACGAGCGATGACAATCCCTTCGATGACTCCTGGGCGTCCATAAGGGCCTGCGATTCGATTGAATTTTGTTCCCGCACCTTGCATCAAGGGTTGTCGAACTTCCATTTCCACTTGGGTTCCCCACGAGTTGGGATATAAGTTTTGTGCCCGATTATTGTCATCGTAATCCACAATGCTTCGCGCGGAGAATTGAGTACCTGTTGCCGTCTTCTTGGAAAGCTCTAGCAGGTAATCGTGAGCGTCCTGCTGGAAGAGTTGTGTTCCTCCACCCACGAAGAAGTTGTTGAAGGGACGATCATTATTCTGGAACATGGCATTTGATCGCAGTCGAGCATCAAACTGACTTAATGCTGCCTCGACGCCCAATTGAGGGTCGGTTTCTGTCACTGCGCGGTCATAAACTGTATCGATCGTTGCCGGGGATGAGAGGACGGTACCTCCCAGATCGTGAAGAATGGTGGCATTTTGCAAAGCAATCTGAAGAGCCTCTTCTAAAGTGAGGTCCAGATAATCTTCGGGAAGTTCTCGACGAACGGTCCAAGGTTCTTGAGTCTGCACACTACTGGGATTCAGGTGTTCGTATTTCTCAGCAGTATGGCTGGTGTACGACTCTTCCCACTTTAACTGCTGATACCCGGGTTCTTGGTCGGAAACTTTTTTCTTATGCAATAGGCGACTGTGACAGCCAAGATTGAGAAATCCGGGCAGGATCAGCAATATTATGATGTAAACGGACCGGAAATTCATGGAATAGACAGTCAATTTCCACTAACAATAGATATGTACAAAGTTCCCAGGGGCAGCACTGTTGATTAGATCGTCCTATTTGGAGTCAAATCTTTCGTTAAATTCCGCAGAACAGTGAAAACCCTTATTGATTACCTAAATTAACACTCGATGATTTGACCTCGAATTCCGCGATTTTTACCACTTCATGGGGTTGAATTTGCTACATTTCAAGGCGTTTTCTCCTTCTCCTTCGGCTTAAATTCAGGCGGTTACAGCGAAGATGGCTTCTTCCTCCGAGTTTACGGCCTCTCCAGATGGGTCAATAAATCCGCTGAATTTTGAAGATCGCATCCTGACTTTGGCGGAATTGCTCAAAAGCCAAGTCGATGTGACGACTTTTGAAAAAGCAATTCTCAAACATGCATTGGATGGATTTCATGCTCGTGGGGGACTGATTTGGAAGCCGGTCCGCCAGAGCGATGAAAACTCGCTGGTTTTGCAGACGCAAGAGGGACAACTCCTACCGCAAACACATTTCGAGGGATTGGAGACCGTTCGTCATGCAATGATCGAGTCTGGGGAACACAAAGTCGTTTATTTGAGCAGTTTGACTTCCGCGGAGCCGGTCTCTCCCACGACATCCGAATCACCTGGTAAGGTGATGTTGAAACCGTTAGTCATCGACGACCAAACTGTCGCTCTGTTGGAAATTCATCAACCGAGTGAACCGGAGATGGAATCGGGAGAAGCATTTCTGGCTATGTTGGCGGAGTTGTATGGGGAATGTCTCAAGCATCAAAAACTCCAACAATTAGAAGATGAAAACCAACAGTGGCATCGGTTCGAAGAGTATGCTTGCACATTACAAAAATTCTGGGATCCTTCAGATGTCTACGCTCACGTCATCGACGCGGGTCGTGAGCTTTGCGGCTTTGACCGGTTGACTCTCCTGCTTGGTTCAGGAAAACAGTGTCGAGTTCGGTTGGTCTCCACCACTGATGACCCGTCTCGACATTCTTTAACGATCCAAAAATTGCAAGACTTATCTAGGTTGTTGACGAGTGCCGACCAAGAGCTGCGTTATGACGGAGAGGTGGAACAAATTCTCGCCCCTCTCGTCCAGGAGAATCTGAGTCAAGTTCTCGATGCGACTCATGCTCGAGTATTTTATGCCATTCCACTCAGGTCGGTCGATACTGACCAATCAACCGGGCAAAACGCTGTTACGGGAATGTTGGTGGCGGAAAATTTTCGGGGTGACCTTGAAGCCTCCGCTTTTTCCCGTTTCCAAAGAGTTGCCGAGCTATCGGCTCCCGCAATCGTGCGTGCGGCCTATTGGGAAAACTTACCCGGAAGATGGTTTCTTCATGCCTGGCTTTCGCTGATTCGGACGCCATTTCAACCGAAGCGCACGGCTTGGCGATGGGCGCTCTTCGCGGTTTTATTTGTGGTGTTTCTGCTGGTCTTTGTGCCGGCAAAGTTTCGAGTCAAATCGACCGGGCAACTCCAAGCCGTCGATCAACACCATGTTTTCGCCCCCGTGAAAGCCTTCGTGATTGATGTTCATTTTCAGGACGACCAACCCATCGTGGTCGATCAACGTCTGCTGACGCTCGATGATCTCGACTTGAAACTGAAACTTGAGGAAGTTCGTGGAGAACTCGAACGCGTAGGGACTCGGCTGACGAACATTCAAACGTTGCGATCTCAGATGATTCGAAACAGTTCGGATTCGACGGAAGCCGATGAACTTGCCGCCGAAGCCAATGAACTCAGCATCAAAAAAGTGTCGTTGACCGCCCAATGGGATATTCTGAAAACGAAAGAGAGCCAACTGGAAATTCTGTCTCCCATCTCGGGAACATTACTGACATGGAATCCTCAAGAGCTACTTAGTTCGCGACCTGTGGACGCGGGGCAAATTTTGCTGACGCTGGCCGATGTGGAGGGAGACTGGCAATTAGAAGTGAAGATACCCGAGGAGGAGATGGGGCATATCCGTCAGGCACTCAGTGAGAACTCCGATCAACTTGTGATTGACTATTCCCCGGATGCTCAAGTGGGCCAGATCTTTCAGGCGACTCTCGTGGAAGATCAGATTGCGCGACGCTCTGAAATTGATCCAGACATGTTACATTATTTTCGAGCGACTGTTGCGGTTTCCGTCCAAGACAATTATGCCCCCGTCTCGGGGGCCGGCGTCACCGTTCGCATCGATTGCGGTTCTCGGGCATTAGGGTATGTTTTGTTTCACGATCTGTATGAATGGACTCAGAAAAATCTGTTGTTCTGATTTGTTTCTCCCTCAGGCGAGAGGATTCATGAAAGCATTAGTTATTGTTGGGTGTTTCTTACTGTTGACGATGCAAGTTGGGTTAGCAGAGTCGCAGTCGATCCCTGTCAAATTTGTGCAAGTCACATTATTAGATGAAGCCGATTTAGCGGCTCCCGAATCGGGACGCTGTTTCGAACTGCTGGTCAAAGAAGGTCAGCTTATTGATCGGGGGGCTTTGCTGGTACGCTTGGATGACACCCAAGAAAGCATTGAGGTGACCCACGCCACCAAAGAATTGGAAATCGCCCGATTGAAGTCGACGAATAAAATCGATGTCGAGATTGCGCAAAAAGCCGAAGGTGCGGCCAAATCGAAATTGAAGCGAAAAGAAGACTCACGGGCGAAATATCCGAAAAGTATCCCTGAAGAGGAAATTGAAGAACTTAGATTTCTCGCACAAAAGACGGCCTCCGAAATCGCCAAAGCCAAGTTCGATTTGGAACTCGCTCAGCACGAAGCAGAACTGGCCGCAAACGCGCTGCTGTCTGCCAAAGATAAATTAGATCGTCGCCAGGTTCGATCTCCCATCAACGGGATGGTGGTCGAAGTCGATGTCAATGAAGGGGAGTGGGTCGAAACCGGACGAAAGTTGGTCAGAGTGGTTCGTCTTGATCGCCTGCGTGTGGCGGGATTTGTTCCGTTAAAATATCTGCCAGACGAATTGATCGGTCAGGATGCCGAGTTAACATTGATTCGTGAAGGCCGCGAAAATGTCAGTCTGACGGTTCAAATCGGGTTTGTCAGTCCTGAAGCGAATCCCGTCTCGGGTGAACGACGCATTTGGGTTGAGATCGATAACTCCAAGGGAACGCTCTTTCCCGGCATGACTGCCAAGTTAGAAATCAATGCTGCCAAGAAACCTTAACACATTCTCAGGAGGGACATGTTGACTGAATCATCCGCAACACGTCCGCTTCGCCTGCGCCTTCGTCCAGATTTGGAGATTCGTGATTCGAGTTCTTCGGCTGAGAAAATCTGGATCATTCGCGATCCCGTCACGCTCAGATATTTTCGCTTAAACCGAGAGGAGCATGAGCTTCTCAATGGACTGGATGGCTCCAGAAGTCTCGTCGATATTCAAAGGCATTACAACGCCTTATTCAGCCCGCTGCATCTTGAAATGCAGCAATTGATGGCGTTCCTCTCACGACTTTATGCCGAGGGGTTACTTGTCTCGGACGCTCCCGCTCAAGCGATTCCTTTGCAAATACGTCGCAAAAAGAACCGGTTTCATCGCTCACTCGCACTGTGGTCAAATCCTTTGGCGATCCGAGGTCCGGGAGTCTCTCCCGGACCAATTCTGGATAGAGTGACAGCCTGTTTGGGCGGGCTCTTCACCTTCGCAGGCTTCTTGCTTTCATTGATTCTGTTTTCAACGGCTCTCTCGCTGGTGATCACCCATCGAGAGTCGGTCAACGCCCGGCTCCCTCAGATGCAGTCGTTTTTCGAAGGTAAGAACTTCTTGTTGCTGCTCGCAGTTCTTGCCATTGTGAAAGTGTTTCACGAATTGGGGCATGCGGCATCCTGCCGAAAATTTGGAGGACGTTGCCATCAAATCGGAGTGATGTTTTTGATGTGTGTGCCGACGCTCTTTTGCGACGTGTCTGATGCCTGGTTGATTCCCCAGAGAATGAAACGCGTCATTATATCAGCGGCGGGCATGTATGTGGAAATGATTTTGGCGTCGGTGGCTACAATCTTGTGGTGGAATAGTTCTCCGGGAATCTTCAACGCCGTCTGCTTGAATGTGATGCTGGTTTGCTCCATCTCAACGGTGTTGATCAACGGGAATCCGTTTCTTCGCTATGATGGTTACTACATTCTCTCTGACTTGGTTAATATTCCCAACCTCAAGCAGCGTTCATCGAGTTGGTGGAAAATGACTTTGAAGTCGGTTTGTCTGGGTCTCAAGTCATCTCGCCAAGAATTACCATCGTCCAAACGGCATACTTTTTTGTTTTGTGTTTACGGTTTCGCTTCCACGGTATTTCGGTTGTGTTTGCTGACGATGATTTTGTGGTTTGTGTATCAATTTCTGGAGCAACACAAACTGGCTGTGTTTTTCCCGCCGTTATTGCTCATTGTACTTTCAGGCACTTTGGGTCCACCTCTCAAAAGAACCGGTCAATTGCTGAGTGATCCACTCGCCCGCGCTCAAATGAGACCGTTTCGGATGGCGTCTACGATTTTCGGTGGTTTGTTGCTCGCTCTGTTTTGTGGCTTCGTACCGTTGCCGACTTATGTCTATTGCCCCGCGCTCATCGAGCCGTACGAAGCTCAACATGTCTACGCTTACTATCCAGGACGATTGAAGTCATCCATTGCTGAGAACTCTACGGTGTCTTCGGGAGATTTAATCTATGAGCTGGAAAATGACACATTAGAATACGAGTTGGAAGAACTCAGCGGTCAACTTGAAGTCCAAAAAACACACCTGCGAAGCCTCGAGCAAAGAAGCTCAGAGTCTGTTGAAATTCAAAACCAAATCCCGCTCGCTCAAAAATTCCTCAAAGATCTCCAACAGCAATACCAACAACGATTGGATCAGAAATCGCAATTAACGGGTTTCGCTTCTATGGATGGCATCGTTTATCCACCACCGATTTCACATCAACCCAGCGAGACCAGTTTAGAACTCTCTTACTACACCGGCTCGCCTTTCAATCCTCAAAATTCAGGATGTCAGATCGAAGCGGGGACATTACTCTGCACGATCGGTCTTCCTGAAAAGATGCAGGCCACCCTGCTGGCCGACGAACAAACTTTGCAATTGATCAAACAGGGTCAACAGGCTTCATTGCTACCGACGGCAAGTACATTGGGCGTGATTGATGGTCACGTCAGCGCGATTGGACGCACTCGACAGGAAACAGTCCCCGATCAATTTCTTCCCGATGAAAGTATTGTGATTGTGCCGAGAGTTGATGGGACCAGTGCGCCGGTCAATCCACTCTGGGAAGTTCGCGTTCGGTGGACTGAGTCAACGCAAGACCTCCCTCCGGGAATGCGCGGCACAGCCCGCATTCGGGTCGATTCGATGACGCTACTGACACGTTTTCGTCGCTGGGTGAACGCAACGTTTCGTACTTGATTGTCGAAGGTAGTTTGGCACTCTATATCAACATGTAGACTTGTAGGGCAGCCTCCCGTCTGCCTTCCTCATCTGTGGAAATCGGCAAAATCGCTTGCTTGCAGCCATAACCCAAAATAGCGACTGATGACGAACAGCAATCCACGAACTCAACCTGGCATTTCCGCTGATTGGTTCGGGCGCTGTTTTGATTTTGTTACGTGCTCTTGTTCTTTTTCTCCTGCTTCAGTCTTTTCTTCTCTTTAGGGGTTCGTTGAGCCTTTTTCTGTTCTTCTTTTTTGCCTTTATCTTTACTTCCCTTATCGCCCATCGCTGTGTCTCCCTGAATGGAATGAAATTCTCTGTTCTGCCAATGAGTGTTGTCGCTCTCGTCAAGTGGTTAAGCCATCCACGACACGAACGCGACACTCAAAGCGAGACGCAAGCAGTGCTTCTCGCTTTGAGTCGAAAGCATGGCAACCTCTCTTCAGATCGAGTATTAGGTTGCACAACCATATTATGGATGTACAGTTATTGTATCTGGAAAAAACTTTCTAAAACAGCGCAAACTCATTTATTAGGACTTGTAGGGCTCCCGCCTGCCTTCCTCTTGTGTGGAGATCGGGAAGATCGAATCTGCTCTCCATCAAATTCATCAACTCGGAAGAGATCTTTCCCTGCCAGCCTCTTGCAACCATGCGCAGAGTCACCAACAATAAAACAAGACATCGACAATCAAATGCCTTGAATGGAACCACTATGCGAATTTCCTACTTGTCCTTCTTGCTGGTTGTACTTTCAGGAACGAATTTGATTTTGAGTTCCGCGGAAGCTCGTCAGCCGAACATCATCTTTATTATGGCCGATGATTTGGGATACCACGAACTCGGTTGCTACGGTCAAAAGTGGATCAAGACACCCAACATTGATCGCATTGCGGCAGAAGGGATGAAGTTTACGCAGTTCTATTCGGGAGAAGCCGTTTGTGCTCCGGCAAGATGTGTGTTGCTCACCGGAAAACATACCGGGCATTCGTATGTTCGCAATAATGGTGACCCGAAACATCTGCAACATTTGGCCCCTAAATACGGTTGGGAGTTTCCCGGTCAATACCCGATCCCCGATGAAGAAGTCACGGTTGCCGAACTGTTGAAGGAAGAGGGGTACGCGACGGCTGCGTGTGGTAAATGGGGGTTGGGTCACGTTGGCACCAGCGGAGATCCCAACAAGCAGGGGTTCGATCTATTTTACGGATTCAATTGTCAGCGGCATGCTCACAATCATTATCCCAAATTCTTATGGCGGAACGACAAAAAAGAAATCTTGCCGGGTAACGACCGCACCCTCAACGGCGAAACCTATTCTCAAGACAAGTTTACCGAAGTCGCGTTGGAGTTCATTAAAGAGAACAAAGAGAAGCCTTTCTTTTTATATCTCCCCTTTGCGATTCCCCATCTCTCCATTCAGGTGACGGAGGAATCTCTCAATGAATACAAAGGGAAGATTCCCGAAGAGGAATATGTTCACAAAGGGTATCTCGAACATCCGTTTCCTAGAGCCGGTTACGCGGCGATGGTCACGCACATGGATCGCGACGTGGGTAAAGTGATGACGTTAGTCGAGAAGCTGGGGCTCGATGACAATACCATCATTTTTTTCACCTCCGATAATGGACCCACATACGACCGACTTGGTGGTTCGGATTCCGACTTCTTCGCATCGGCGGGTCAGTTCAAAGGCTTGAAAGGTTCGCTGTATGAAGGCGGTATTCGAGTCCCTTTGGTGGCACGTTGGCCGGGAAAAATCGTACCGGGAACGATCAGTCACCATCGGTCGGCGTTTTGGGATGTAATGCCAACCTTGACTGATATCGCGGGAGCAGACGCTCCCGTCGGTATCGATGGTCTTTCGTTCGCTCCCACTTTGTTAGGTAAGCCCGATCAACAAAAGCAGCATGCTTATCTTTATTGGGAATTTGCCGCGTATGGCGGTCAGCAGGCTGTGAGAATCGGGAATTGGAAGGGCATTCGCCAGAACATGTTCAAAGGGAGCCTCCATACGGAACTGTATGATCTCTCAATAGACATCGGAGAATCAAAAGATGTCTCGGCTCAAAATCCCGAAGTGGTCAAGCAGATTGAACACATCATGGCCACGGCTCGGGTTCCTTCCGAGACCTACAAGTTCAAAGCACTCGATGAGTGGCAGGCAAAAGTTGCGAAGTAAATTTGCCGGTGATGCTTTTTGATTCCGAAGTTTGCAAAGAAACCCTCGTTCCATGATCGTCGTCACTAATAGAATCCCTGTCGCCAAGGGACACGAAATCAATTTTGAGGACCGGTTCCGAAATCGCGTTCATCTAGTCGATCAGGCACCCGGTTTCATCCGCAACGAAGTACATCGTCCACAACCGATGAAGTTCGATCATGAAACGGGTTCGTTCATTCCCGACCCGGAAGCGGAAGGGTATTACGAAGTCAAAACCTGGTGGGAATCGATTGATCACTTTGTCGCCTGGACCCGCAGTGAGGCATTCGCTCAGTCGCACGCCAACCGGGCTCCCAAAGAAATGTTCCGTGGACCCAGTGTTCTCGATGTTCACGAAGTCTTCTTGACGACAGACGAGAAGGAGCCATCATGACCGATCCCAAAAAACTCTCAAACGAGGAATGGCGTGAAAAACTAACTCCCGAGCAATATGCGGTCTTACGCGAACAAGGGACCGAACGACCTTATACGGGTGAGTACGATCAGCATTATGATTCGGGGACTTATTCATGTGCCGCCTGCGGCATGGAGTTGTTCGAGTCGGAAACCAAGTTCAACTCACGTTGCGGTTGGCCAGCTTTTTACGCAGCACAAGCGGAGGACCGGGTCAATCTGCACAGCGACACAACGCTCGGCATGGTGCGGACGGAAGTGACTTGTGCGGGTTGCGACTCTCACTTGGGGCATATTTTTGATGATGCCCCGCAAACACCAACCGGACAGCGATACTGTATCAATTCGGTCTGTCTGAATTTTACCTCTCACGCAGACAATGCTTAGCGAATGCGTTCCATGCGCGGGACGTTGGGATAAAACGGAACTCGCATTTTGGGATAGCGTTCGTCACCGGTCTCCCCTCGATGATAGGTAATCGGATACCCTTCACCGTCGTTCATGAACGGCATGCCGTGCGGCCAGTAGATGAAGAAGGCTTTACCCAACATGGCATTACGGGGGACGGCATGCGTGTCGTCCCACAAGCGACTGTCCAGACTGGCAGGGCTGTTGTCACCCAGTACGAAAAATTCGTCATCTTTCAAAGGTGGGAATTCCACAGAATGCTCGTACTTGAGATAGAGTTCGGCGTACTTTTCAGGTTCATCGAGAGCAAACATTAAATCCATCTGCGAGGTTCGGTCGGGAATGTCGAATTCATCTCCCAGCTCGCGTTGGCGAGACATGCGTTCGTACCGCTCCATTTGCACCCGAATACTTTGCTCGGCTCGATAAAAGATATCTCGTGTCAGTTTCAGATTGGAAACATTCAACTCCGCGTCAGTGACGGCAATTCCAACCGGTGATAAATCACGATTTGTCGGTAAACTGGTCGCGGGAGCTTCATATTCACCTTTGCCGGGAAACGGAATCAGCTTCCCATCGATCCACAGGTTTAACCGATTGTCGACATTCGAGAACGTCAGCGTATGGGAGCCAACCCCCGAGAAAGACGTTTCCACTTCATCGAGAACTTTCTGTTGTTCTAACGCATAATCGAAGTATTCGAGAGTGACCTTGCCTGTTTTCATATTAAATCGACATTGGTAATCGCGAATTCCTTCGGTTAATTCGAGGATCAGTTCGCCGTTCTCCCCGGTGTCGGTGATATCGATGGAGCAAGACATGGTCAGGTCGCCAACCCAGAAATGTCCACTACTGCTGTGTCGCCGTGCCTGCGTTTCGTTGTAGCCGCAAAAATCGCTGATTAATTTCGGTGTGGGTTTTGTTTCAAACGGGAGTGCAGGATCATTCATGACCGCGCCCCAAGCTTCTTCATCGGGGACAAAGTGCCGGTACTTCAGCCAGCGTGTTTGATCGGCGGACTCATTGCGTGTGATGGCATAGACTCTTTGTTCGGTATCGGCCGACCATCCTCCCGTTTCGGGTTCTAACCCCGAACCACTGTCGTCGGTATGATCGTGTTTCACAGCCGCCCAACGCTCGGGCCATCCCTTTTCCAGAAGTAACTTTTCAGGATGATTGTTGTCATGAACAATCATTTGCAGTGAGAGCTGTTTGTAGGGATCGTCTTTCCGCAGAATCTGCCACGCATCGGTTTCGTTTTTTCGGGCATAAACATCTCCACCCTCGATTAATAAATACTCGTTCGGCAAACCGACCAATCGTTTGATGAAATTGCGCATCGGTTCTTCAGGGTTTTTGAAGACGACAACATCCCAGCGGTCAGGATCGCTAATCTCGTAAGGAAATTTGTTGACAAGAATTCGGTCGCCATGAAAGACGGGAGTATCGCGAACCGTATTTTCATAACGGCAATTGGGGCAGACTGAGGTGTTGATACGCGCATTGGGTAGAAGTGATTCGGAGTCCCCGTTAACTTCTTGACTGGCGCCGATGTTGTAATGCCATTGGCATTGTTCGCAGTCGATCTCTTTATGTCGTCCATTGAGAGTTTCGGCCATCGATCCTGTGGGGATCACGAAGGCTTCCGCTTCAAAGGTGCGAAACAAAAAGGCAAGAATGAAAGCGACCACCAACGACTCGATAGTCTCTCGCGCCGGTGAGGGCCTCACGTATTTGCTTTTCGCTTTCGGCTTCGCCGCAACGGGGGTTTTGGCGAGATCGGCAGATTGTTTTTTGCGGGTTGATTTGCTCATCCAAGCGGCATTCATCAGGGTACAAAACGGAGTGGGTCTCTGGGATACCTGCTGACAATCAGCTCGGTTTCAACGGATTCGAAGGGTAGGCAACCTGCCGCTATCTCACAAACCTGATTCGGGAAAAATCGGGTTTCCGATACGGTATCTGCCAAGTCCTCCAGCCTATTGTTTCTTGCGTCGAAGGTAAATGCACGAGAAAAGGCTTACCGATCAATAGTTTACGAGGAACGGTCGGTTGTTCCCATCGTCGCGAATCCGAAGAGACGCGGCTATTGTCTCCCAAAACAAAATAGTGATCAGCGGGAACCTGAAATGCCTGTTCCGAGGCGTATTCCCCATTTTGAGAGGTGTAGTAGATATCGCGGTAAAGTTTCAGTGTTTTGAGTTCAAATTCGGCGGATCCCGAGATTCGAGTGATCTCAAAGGGCGTATGTGGTGAATCGCTGGCAGAATTCAAAGGCCACGGCTCCATCACGATGCTTTTGTTGATGGCGACAAGTAATCGGTCATCAAAAGAGGATATTTCAAACAGAAACCCGTGAGCATCCAATCTGAAATGCTCTTCCATCAACGGTTCCTCCTCCTGAGGCCGATAGAGCCCAACCCGTTGGGCTTTGAGGTCAATCTCGCAGCGAAGAAAGCCAGTCGGCGTGTTCAACTCGATAAAGATGACACCCGAGGATTCGCTGGGAACGATGTTTGTTTCCAGTGAAAATTCGTGGATGGGAGAGAGCCGGTTTGTCGGCATGTCGTGGTTGTAGGCGGTGAAGTCGGTAACATGAGTACGATGTGACTTAACCAGCAATTGATCGACGGCTGACTGATAGTCATCAGTTGGAATCACTTTTCGTAACTTTTGGTGAGTCACTGCGGAGAGGACACCCGTCGCAATTAGGCAATTTTCTTCCAATCGGACTCCCGGAAAGGGAGGCTCAGGTGCGAAAGGGAACGGAGTTTTCCTAGGAATGAACGCCGTCGCCACTTGCTCGTGCATGGACTCTGGAAGACAGACTGTCGATTCATGGACACCACCGAATCTTAAGGTATGACGATACGTTAGCCAGTCATCTTCATATTCTGGTCGGTATTTCCAACCGGAATCTGTGGGCGTCCAACCAGATATGAGAGTATCCGAAGACCAGCGTCCTGCCCAAGTCTCGGAGTCGGGTGGTTGATAAGCCGAGTCGAAGACAAGCACTCGTTGGGCGCGTTGTTCTTCGAGACTCTTTTGCACGATCTTGCCATCGACCCAAAGATTACCATCCCGAATGAGGACTTCTTCTTCGGGTAAGCCGACGACCCGTTTGATGTAAGTTTCTCGCGGTTCGTTTGGATTCCGAAAAACGATGACTTCTCCTCGTCGCGGGTTTCGAAACTGATAGGCGTTCTTCCAAACGAGTAAGTGATCTCCCCGGTTTATGGGTTGGTTTGATAAGTCACTTTCGTTCGCCATGCAGTTGGGACACGCCGCAAAATCGTCTGTTTCAATCAGAGAGTCTTCGTCGAACTCAGTCCCCACCGCAAACTGAAATTGACACTGCGGACAAACGACACGTTTTTGCTCACCATAGTAATGTGGTGCCATCGAGCCGGTGGAGATCAAATATCCTTCCACGAGAAACGTACGCACGAGCAGGACGGCAATCAATAGCGACAAGACAGGGTCGAACGCCTGGCGAAACCCGCGCGTAAACTCGGTGTTCGAATTGGGTAAGCGTGCAGGGTTAGGGTCGGTCATCATCCATGTTCCGACATGAAACGTGAGAATCAATCGTCTTCGGTTGCATCCAAAACGCTCAGGAATGCTTTTTGGGGGATCTCCACTTCACCGAATTGTTTGAGTCGCTTCTTACCTTCTTTTTGCTTCGCCCACAATTTTCGTTTCCGGGTGATGTCTCCACCGTAACATTTGGCGGTCACATTCTTACGCAAAGCCTGGATGGTTTCCCGAGCGATGATGCGTCCACCTATTGCGGCTTGAATCGGAATCTCGAACATGTGTTTCGAGATCTCTTCTTTGAGCCGTTTGACGAGACCTCGTCCGCGACGATCAGCCTGATCGCGATGCACAATGGTTGAGAGTGCGTCGACCCGGTTCCCTTTGACGAGAATATCCATCTTCACCAAGTCAGCTTTGCGGAACCCGATGATTTCATAATCCATCGTGCCGTAACCACGTGTCAGGCTTTTCAGCTTGTCGTGCATGTCGTAGACGACTTCTGCCAGCGGTAATTCCCACGTTAATTGAGCACGTTTCGGCCCGAGGAATTCGGTATTCACATAAATGCCACGGCGGTCGGAACACATCTGCATAATTCCACCAATGTGTTCTGATGGTGTGATGAAACTGACTTTGGCGAACGGTTCGCGAAGTTCGTCAATCACGCCGGCATCGGGGACATCTTGTGGATTGTCGATAACAACCACATCGCCATTCGTTTTCAGAAGCTCGTACGTGACGTTGGGTGCTGTCTGGATGAGATCGATGTCTTGTTCGTCTTCGAGCCTTTGTTGCACAATTTCCATGTGCAGCATGCCGAGGAATCCGCATCGAAATCCAAATCCGAGGGCATCACTGGTTTCCGGCAGATAAGAAAAACTCGAATCGTTCAAACTCAGCTTTTGGAGTTCGCCGCGCAGCTTTTCGAAGTCGGTTGCATCGATGGGATACATCCCACAGAAGACCATTTGTTTCGGCTGCTGATATCCGGGAAGTGCCTGACTCGCTTTATTGGAAATGTCGGAGACCGTATCGCCGATATGGATATCTCCCAATTCCTTAATGCCGGTGAGAATGTAGCCGACTTGTCCCGGACCGAGCTTGTCGCACTTTGTCATTCCCGGTCGGAATTGTCCAATTTCGAGAACATCAAACTCACCGCCGTTTTTCATGAAGCAGACCTTCTGCCCTTTGCGGACCGACCCTTCTTTGATACGGACGTAAGTGATCACCCCTTTGTAGACATCGTATTTCGAATCGAACACCAGTGCGCGAAGTGGATCGTCTGCTTTTCCATCAGGGGGTGGAACACGTTCGATGATTGCATCGAGAACCGCTTCGACACCCAGCCCGGTTTTCGCAGAGACCAACAAAGCATCATCGGGATCCAGTCCGATCATGGTTTCGATCTCTTCCAGAACTTCCTCAGTCCGCACCACGGGAAGATCAATTTTATTGATGACCGGCAGGATGGTCAGATTGGCATTGATGGCCGCGTAAGCATTGGCGACTGATTGAGCCTGAACACCCTGAAACGCATCTACAAGCAGCAATGCGCCTTCACACGCTGCCAGAGATCGCGAGACTTCATAATGAAAGTCGACATGTCCGGGTGTATCGATCAGATTCAGCTCGTATTTCTCGCCTTTGTAAATGTATTCGATGGCAACCGTCCTTGCTTTGACGGTGATGCCACGTTCCTGTTCGACATCCAGATCGTCGAGCAGTTGTTCTTTGAATTCGCGTTGTGTAATCGCACCGCTCTTCAGCAAAAACTGGTCAGCCAGTGTGCTTTTACCGTGATCGATGTGGGCTACGATCGAAAAGTTACGAATGTATTTGTTGTCCATAGAGGATCGAAGTTCGTTTCGTAAGCGTAAGTGGGAATCATTCAGTTCTTCTATTCTAGAATAGATTGATCGATTTCGTAACCTCGCGAGGGGCTGTGATTTCTCCTTTCCGACAGGGAAATTCTGGATTTCGTCAAAAAAAAACTCACCATTCGCCATCATAAAATGAGCGGATTAAGACGGTTTGGGCGGCATTTGACATGAATCCGTGACGATTGTGTGGTTTGGAAGCCCCCTGCAATCGTTAACTCGCATCCCTCTTTCCTGATCGGCTGACTTTGCGAGATCGACACAAATCGAATTCTCTCAAAACATTCCAGCCTGTCTGAGTAAGAGTGATAAAGTTGAGTGAGCTTCACACGAGGAAGCTGCGTAGATTTTGTTGTCAGAGCCGCAAATGGATTGACGGTTCGAACAACACTTTTTGAAGGTAACCGATCATGTATGACTTGAAATGGACTACGGGTCTCAAATCAGTTCTTGTTGTTGTGGCATGTGTTATGCTTTCCGGTTGTCAAATGACAAGCTGGAGACAGGCAGGTTTCACACCGGGAAGTCTTGCGCCGTCTCAAAATCAGTCAGGCGCTCCCTCAATTAACTTGGGAGAGTCCTCAGATATTATTCAGGATGGCAGTGGCCAACCTCAAACATTTGAGTCGCAACGTCCGGTCGTCACTCCTCCTCCAGAAAATATTGATCAAAACGATCCCAAAAATTTGCAGGAAATGACCGTTCCCCAAGCTCGTCGTTATTACATTCCTCCTTTGCGAGGACCAATCTTGTTGGGGCGTGCGACCTATCAACCATTCCCGGAAGGGGCCAGAAAGTTTCGCCAACCCGATCCCATCGTTCGCCAAGAGACTCCCCGTCCTCAAGTCGAACCATTAAAACCACAACCGTTGCCGATCACCAAGGCTCCCGATCCAATAAAGATCGAGCCCAAGTCCGATTCGACACTGACGCTTGGCGAACCGGAAGAGCTTCTCAAGCCTTCTCTGGATAATTTTGATCTTCCTCCTCTCGTTTCGGATGACGAACTCAAAAATCCTCTGAATATTGAGCGCGACGAGTCTCCGACCGTCGAAGTCGAGGAAGTTGCGCCGGTTCTCCCTTTCATCGAAATTCCAGAGATCGAGGCACAAATTGCCGAGCAGACTCCTGAGTTCACAGTGAACTTACCCGCGAAAATGTTGGTGGGTGAACCGACAAGAGTTGAAGTGGAAGTGACGACACCCAAAGAGAAAGACTGGAACGATCTTGGCTTCTCTTTGAAGCTGGGTGAAAATTTGATAGCGATTCTCGAACCACAGACCGAGCGAATTTCCGTTCCTTTGATCAAAGGCGGGCAGGCTCGCAAAGTGATCATTGAGTTACAAGCCGTGACCTCCGGAACACACGAATGGGAATTGGCTCTCTATGACGGTGATCGAGAGCTTGGTTGGAAGAAGCTCACGCTAAAGGCTGAGCCGCGCGGCTTGGTGACTCAATTGGTCGGTCCGCAACAGAAACCCGTTGGTGGTCGAGCGGAGTACACGCTGCAAATTGAAAATGTTTCCGAAGAAGCCATCGGTCCTGTCGGTGTCGTTCTCGAATTCGACGCGACTTTGGTACCGATGGAAGCTTCCGCCGGTGCCGAGCAAAAGCCTGGCCAGTTGGTGTGGTCTTTTCCGGTCTTGCATCCGGGCGAGCAAATTCTGTTACAGGCCGAGTACGAATGTCCGGTGGCGACCGGTCGGACATGTGTCTCTTCACACGTCACCATCGATGGTGGGCCAGCGCAAAGCCGCAATACTTGCCTGCAAGTGATGGAGTCTCGGGGGACGCTGCAAGTCGAAGTTCTGGATCGTGACGACCTCACACACGTCGGTCGCGAACTGACGGGAGTGGTTCGTATCAAAAATCTGGGATTACGACCTGCGAAAAAAATTCAGGTAACATTCGACATCCCCGAGCATCTTTCCCTCAATCAAGTGAAAGCAATTCTGAAAGAACAGGAAGTTGAAATCGAGCAATCCGGGAAGGACCAACAAGTCGTTGTGGTTTTGAAGCCGGCTCTCGCTCCCGATCAATTCGTCGAGATTGAATTTTTATTGGCAGCCGAAAAAGCGGGCGACGGGTTGTTAGCTGTCAATGTGATTGCCGAAGGGAACGAGAATCCGATCCCGGCTTCCGAACCGTTTACGATCACTCCCTGAGAGTGATCACTGTAGCGTCTTCTTCTTCTCTTCGACAAACTTGAGATGGTGGGGAATGTGGCCCGTGATACGTTCGACCAACTCTTGAATCGAAATCTGTCCGTCTCGGGAATGTGTGCCGGTCTGTTCCCATTGCTCTGAAGAGAGAGTTCTCAGAATTTCGGCCATATGCGCTCGCGTGGCTTTGATGACGGCCAGTTCAGTTGAAAGCGAGCGATCGTGATAAGCGAGAGTCTTCGCATAGTCGTCGGGGTCGCCGCTCACAAGAGTTGGGTTGTCTTCTGCCAGAATCCGCTTGATCCGGTCTGCATAGACGATTTCAAAATCCGTAAAGTGACAGACCACTTCCAGAATGCTCCAACGGCCCGGTTCGCAACGGGTTTTCAACTGTTCTGTGGACAGTCCTTCGACACTCGACTCAATCAGCGTGGGGCCGTCGAGATAACGGATAATATGATCTTCAAATGCCATGATGCGATTCTCCGAAAAACCTGTCAGTGTGGAACACCTCCCATCATAACAACTGTGGGAAACAGAGTCAGTTCACTGGCGGGCTCTATTGACGGGCGGCTTCAAAACTCAATCAGCATCGATTGCTTTTCTTCGAGAATCTTGCGGGATTCGATCTGAATCGCATCCTGAACGAGAGAGTCCGCCCCCGGAATGGGAATCAAGAGTTGTGTTTCCGAATTGATGACGGGAAGCTCGCCAATCAATTTGAAACCACGTCTCGGATCGGGCAGCCTGAGATGGAAATTATCGGTTCCCACCACATCAATCACAAGATCGGATTTTGGAAATGAGTCAAGTCCCTCGGGAACGCGGAATTGCACGACAATAATGTAGGGTTGATTCGGGATGGGATCGAGAGGCTCGGTCCATACGGTGAATGAACCTTTTGTGATGGATCGTCCGCCCTGTGGTTTCTGGTAGCGGAACTCTTCCACGCCACCGCTGCCAGTTCCATTTTTCTGTTTGCCATCATCGGCGAAGGCAGGAGCGACATCTTCGGGACTGATCGTTTGAGGCGGGCCATCATCGGTGAGTTCCACGATGGATGCTGGCAATATTTGTTGGCTTGCCGCCGGTCCTGATGACGGATCGAGAATCATTTTTGATCCGTGAGGAACCAACGCATCTTCATCCAGAAAATCTCGATCAGAAAAACTGGCTACGATGGCATCACGGTCGAGGATCGCGTCCAGTCGGCTTTCGATGTCGGTTGCGACAAAAGCACAAAGCAGAACGACCAAAGTATGAATGGCTACAGAGAGCAATAATCCCTTCGCGGTTTGTCGTTGTAGTGGGATCGTGTGATGATCGTCTCCCGTCACATTGATTGACGGGACGGTCGTTTGGTTCGTCAGTTCGTCGTTCGCATCGCCAAAATGAACGCGCAACGCCGCAGACTCCAATTTGTCGTGGAGTTCATCGTCTGCATCCCATTTTTGACGCGCACCATTCATAGTTTGACCGAATCAGAAAAAACGCTCGTACTATCAACATCGGCAGATTTCGTGACGGGAATCGAAAGAGAGCCAGAATTTCTACCAGGTCATTATGTTCCAGCACGAATCCTTTTGCAAAAATGTGGTCGAATAAATCCATAAGTATATGCTATGAAGAGGAATACGTGAAATTTGGCGGACTGACTCCTTTGAGTCTGAAGCTCTGCATTGATCTCAGGATTCTCTGTTTTTTGTACACGGATTGATGGCAGGCCACGTTTTTTGGTCAGTTTGTTGTGAGGGGTTCAGCATTCAGAGACTCAGATTTGATGACTGATCGATTGATTTTCGAGACGCCTTTCACGCGAATGGTGATCGGCGATTGTCGGCAGTCGATCCGCATGTGAAATAACAGGTGCAGACTCAAAAACAACTCTTGAGTTCCGCTCTGCGGTGTGCCATCCTCGTGTTGGTTGAGTTTCCCGCTGAAAAGGGGAATTCTGCCTTTCGCACACAAAAACCCACACACATACGAGGAGAGGAACGCGATGTTTTTCCTCGCTGCTGCTGAATCAACCGTGAATCCGACTTATTCGCTGATCGTGATGTCGGTCGGGATCGCCATCGTTCTTGGTTTGATCATCTTCGCCAAAGCCAACGCCTTCATGGCCCTCATCACGGCGGCCATGGTTGTGAGTCTGTGCGCACCGGGGGAAATGGGGACAAAAATTACTCGCGTCGCGGAAGCTTTCGGTTCGGGGTGCGGCAGTATCGGAATTGTGATCGCGCTGGCTGCCGTGATTGGTCAATGTATGATGGACAGCGGAGCGGCGGACCGAGTCGTTCGGGGGTTTATGCACGCTCTGGGTGAGAAACGTGCTCCCATCGCCTTGATGGGAAGTGGTTATGTTCTCGCGGTTCCTGTTTTCTTCGACACGGTTTTCTACCTGCTCGTGCCGCTCGCTCGTTCTTTTTACCGCAAGACTCGTAAAAACTATCTGAAATGTATTCTCGCGATCGGGGCAGGGGGTGCCATCACTCATACTCTGGTCCCTCCCACACCCGGCCCACTGACGATGGCCGCCACTTTGGACATCGACTTGGGATACATGATTGTGATTGGTGCGCTGGTGGCGTTTCCGGCGGCGATTGCCGGGCTTATCTGTGCGGGAATCATGGATCGTTTGATGCCGATTCCGATGCGGACAGTTGGCAATGATGAAGATATGGAACCGATTCCCGACGATCAATTACCGGGATTATTTGTTTCTTTGTTGCCCGTTCTGTTACCTGTCTTGATGATTGCCTGCAACACGGCGACTGAAACCGCCGCAAAACAAATCGGGACCGAACAGTTCAAGGCTTATGATGCCGCCGATGCGACCGCAGAAACCAAAGCAGAAATTCGTGCCGAGCATGAGGGGAAGATTGCCGGAACGGCCTTGGACCTGATGCCTTACATGCGAATTATTGGCAACCCGAATTTTGCGTTGTTGATTTCGACGGTCATCGCGTTGTGGTTGCTGTATGTCCAAAAAGGTCCAACGCTCAAAGAAATGTCAGATATTGTGGAAGTCTCGTTGATGAGTGGTGGAGTGATTATTCTGATCACAGCCGGTGGGGTGGCCTTCGGTTCGATGTTGAAAGTGGCTCAGGTGGGTGACGCGATTGCCATACTGACATCTCCCGGTGAAGGGGCCACGATGCCCGGTATGACGATGCTGTTTCTCTGCTTTGGAGTCGCCTCGTTATTGAAAGTCGCGCAGGGATCGAGCACAGCAGCCATGATCATTACTTCCAGCATGATGGCTCCATTGGTAGAAAGTTCACCCGATCTCGGTTTTCATCCGGTCTATTTGGCGACAGCCATCGGTGCCGGTTCACTGGTCGGGTCTTGGATGAACGACAGCGGCTTCTGGATCTTTGCCAAGATGGGTGGCCTCACGGAAGGGGAAGCCTTGAAATCGTGGACGGTGATGCTTGTCGTGTTGGGTGTGGTCAGTATGGCGATGACTCTTTTCCTGGCGACTGTCATGCCGTTGGTATGAGACGATCAACGAATCAGGGGTCCAAAGATGAATAAGTACGGTTTCCCACGCTGCCAGATTATTCCTGAAGCCAACCATGAGGTCTCGATTCAGATTGACGGGCAAGAGCGTTTGCGTTGGCATGCCGGAAGTCAGTACACACGGCCTTTCTTCTATCCTTTGATTGGTCCCTCGGGAACGTCACTGACCCGCATCGGACATCCCGGTGCTTCCAATCACGATCATCACAAGTCGGTCTGGTTTGCTCACAACAAAGTGCTCGGCATCGATTTTTGGAGTGAAAATACCGACGCGCGTATCAAGCAGCATATGTGGTACGCCTATCAAGATGGTGACGACGAATGCCTATTGGCGTCGAATCTCCGGTGGTATGACGGCCACGATCCCAAACAATTACTCGAACAGGAAATGATCGCATCGATCTCACCCTACGAAAACGGCGAGTTCTTATTTGAGGTTCAAACCACTTTTACTCCTACTGCAGAGACATTGGAGTTCCAAAAAACCAACTTCGGTTTCCTGGCGGTTCGCGTCGCCAAAAATATTTCCAAAATCTTTGGTGGCGGGGAATTAACCAACAGCGAAGGAGCCCGAGGAGAAGAAAATATATTCGCCAAGCCGGCCCGCTGGATGGATTATTCAGGGCCGGTTCCTTCCCCGACCGACGAAGAGATTTTTGAAGGGATCACTTATTTCGACCATCCCGCAAATCGCAACTATCCCAATCATTGGCACGTGAGAAAGGATGGCTGGATGGGGGCTTCGGTTTGCATGAACAAGCCGATTGAAATCACCAAACAGCAGCCCTTAACCTTGCGATTTCTGTTACATATTCACGCAGGTGATATTGAGGCGGCACGAGCCGAGCAGGTTGCGAAACTCTTCGCAGCACGAAAACCATTATTAGTGCAGCGCTCTTCCAAGCCCCACTATCAATACGAAATATTACGCAAGACATAATTCAGAGTTGCCGCAACGTCTGCACGACATTCGTGACATGTTCGATGGCAACGTCAATGTCTGCCTCAGTCGTGGAACGTCCCAGTCCAAATCGCAGACTGGCTTTCGTCAACGATTCACTGATTCCCATTCCTCGCAGCACGTGACTCGGTGCCGGGTCTGATGATGTGCATGCCGATCCCGAAGAGACGGCAATCTTCGTCAGAGAGGCCATTAACGCATCCCCATCGACCCCTGCAAAGCTGATGTTCAAATTGTTGGGCAGGCATTCTGTGGGGTGTCCGTTGCGGTGGAGGCCATCGAGTGAAGAAGTCAGTCCGGTCCATAAGCGATCACGCAGAGTCGATAATCGGCAAGCATCGGCCTCTTTCTTTTCAGAGGCGATCTGACAAGCTTCGCCGAAACCAGCGATCATCGCTACGGGCAATGTTCCGCTGCGAAGATGTCGTTCGTGGCCTCCGCCATCAATGAGAGGAGTGATTGGAATGCGCCCGCGATCTCGCCGAACGATGAGTGCTCCGATTCCTTGTGGCCCGTAAATTTTATGTGCCGAGATCGAGAGCAGGTCAATGCTTTGTTTCTTCAGATCAATCGGCAATAGTCCCACCGCCTGAACGGCGTCAGTATGAAAAAAGATGTTCCGTTCGTGACAGATCTCGGCGATCTCGGTGATGGGATTGATTGTGCCGACTTCGTTGCTCGCGTACATAACGGACACGAGTTTCGTTTTGGGCGAAATGGCGTCTCGTATTTTGTTCGGATCGACTTGACCGTTGGAATCAATCTCTAATGTCGTGACGACATGACCATCTCGATCGAGACTTCCCGCAGGATCGAGAATGGCTTTGTGTTCGCCGCGATTCACAATCAACTGACTGTCTGAGGACGCCGCTTGCAAGACACCTTTCAGCGCAAGGTTGTTCGCTTCTGTCGCTCCGCTTGTGAAAATCACTTCATCGGGCTGGCAGTTGACGAGTGCCGCAACCTGCCCGCGTGCGATTTCAACCGCCTCTCTGGCGATGTCTCCATAGACATGACTGATACTGGCGGCGTTCCCAAAACGACTCGTCAGCCACGGATTCATGACCTGAGAGACACGCGGATCCATCGGCGTGGTTGCGTGGTGATCGAGATAAATGGGAAGGTCCGAAGTCACTGTCGAGGTCCGCAAAGGAGAGTTCTTTGCTTTGTTGTAGCAGAATCGACCCACAAAAAAGCCGACAGAGAGAACTCTGCCGGCTGGAAGCTCATGTTTTTAGAACCTATTCAGGCTTCTTTTTCTTGGGTGGTTGAACACTGGTGAATTCTTCTTTGCTAATCGAGCCGTCTTTGTTTTTGTCAATACGACCAAACGCTTTGGCAATTTTCTCTTTTTGCTCATCAGTTTTGGCACGAACGCTGAACTCTTCTTTGCTCAGTTTGCTATCACTGTTTTTGTCTAATTTTGCGAAAATGGCAGCACGGTCCATCGGCTTCTTTTCTTTCTTCTTCTTGTCGGCAGCATCGACGTTGACGCAAAGTGTTGCGACAAACACAGTCGTCAAGGCGATTAAAGCGAACTTCTTCATTATGTGTCTCCTGAAATAGGCATTCTCTGCGGTTGTGTTCCTTTCGCGGAACCTCAAACTAGAACCGAGTGAATGCCGTGTGTGTGACTTGATATTAAACCCCGAACCAGAGCAAAAAGTCTCGCACAATCTTCAGAAT
Organism: Planctomycetaceae bacterium; assembly: GCA_029243145.1. Taxonomy (GTDB): domain Bacteria; phylum Planctomycetota; class Planctomycetia; order Planctomycetales; family Planctomycetaceae; genus JABURQ01. The sequence goes on from JAQWSQ010000077.1 coordinate 28,568, forward strand.
ATTTTATTATTCCTGACCGTACGGTCCTTAGCGGGTGTCGTCAGACTGAGTGAGTCCCGTGCCGGGTTGAATGCCTTGATTACCGAACTTGTCCAAAATAGCATCACGGACGTGATCGAGTTGCCGGTCTCGCGAATTTTCAGAATCGCCGGACAGTAACGATTGCTGAGCCTGACCTTTTTTCAAGTTTGCGACTCCCATCCCCAATAATCGAACCTGCAACCGGCGGTCAGGAAGACGTTCAGTAAATAGCATGCTCACCGCGTCCCACAATTCGCGTGTTAAATCTGTTGCCACGGGTAAACTGACAGAACGAGTATAAGTCTGGAAATCTTCGTACCGGATTTTGAGTTGTACGGTGCTCGCTTTGACAGATTGCTGACGTAGGCGGCGGGCGACCTGTTCGGTCAATTGTTGCAAGACAGCTCGCAGAGTTTCCCGATCAGTGATGTCTTGAGCAAAAGTAGTTTCATGAGAGATCGAGACCGCTTCATGATCGGGAACCACCGGGCGATTGTCTTCTCCACGACAGAGTCGAGCCAGATGATGACCCACTTTCTCTCCCAAAGTTTCCACCAACGTGTCGGTGGGAAACTGTTTGAGGTCTCCGATGGTGTGGACGCCAAAGGCTTTCAAGCGACTTTCGGCCTGTTTCCCCACGCCCCAGAGTCGGCGTATCGGCAGGGGATCGAGGAACTCGGCAATCTTGTCGGGTGGAACAATGGTAAAACCATTGGGCTTGTCGTGATCGCTGGCAATCTTTGCTAGGAACTTGTTGGGAGCAATTCCCACCGACGCAACCAAGTGGAGTTCGTTTTTGATGCGCGCTCGAATCGTATGACCGATTTTGCTGGCAGTGCCATAGAGTTTGAGAGAACCAGTGACATCCAGAAACGCTTCATCCAAAGAGTGAGGTTCGACTAAAGGCGTGAATGAACTTAGAATCTCTCGAACTTGATGCCCGACTTGTGCGTACAAAGAAATTCTTGGTTTGACAAAAATTGCCGAGGGGCAGAGTCGATATGCGCGGGAAGCCGGCATGGCCGAATGGACCCCGAATTCTCTTGCTTCATAACTGGCCGCCGCGACGACACCTCGACCGTTGGGAGAGCCTCCGACGATCACTGGTCGATTGCGTAATTCCGGTTGCTCACGTTGTTCGATGGAGGCGTAAAAGGCATCCATATCGACGTGCAGAATGGAACGAGATTGAATGGACATGGCCACATGCCCCGATAATCGTGGGTGAATAGAGTTTTCTCTATTCTACGTAGAAGGTGACACGGGAAGAAGCCGCGTTTTACATTCGATCAGTGAACCAGCACAAATTCGCTGGAATTCAGATACGCCCAGAAGATATCCTGCAGCGATTGAGCGTACCGTTCCCGCTGTTGACCATTGCGACTGTTGGCCACATTCTGAGCAACCATTTTACGGATCATGGTCATTTCGCGGTCAGTGGGGTATCGGGTGAGTGCCGAGAGTGCCAACTGTCTGATCTTTTCCTGGTCGCTCATGTTTGAGGAAATCAGGTTCCCGAAGAAGGTCGGCGACTTGTAGCTGATCGCTTCTTCCATGAGATCGCCGTTCATCAGCATGAGCGCCTGAGCGATGGTTCCCGAAAAATGGGTGTCTTCGTTGTTCTCTTCAGTTTCATAAGCATGGATGAATTGTTGCAGCCATTGGTTTCGTTGTTCTTCAACCGCTTCCCACGATGCGTTTTGAAGTTCTAACACGCTCGTCGCGACCAGCAAAGAATTGTAAACCTGCTCGACTGACATGGTTTTGACATACACACGGCTGAAGAGAGGGATCTCACCAAGTTCGGGGTTATCGATGTCATTCACATCGGTCAGACGACTGGTACGACCATAAGCATCCGACAAGCAGATCCATTTCATCAAGCGTTTTTGATCGTAACCCGAGGCGACGAACTCGCGGGCCAGTCGATCAAGTAATTCGGGATGAGAGGCGGGGTTGTGAGGGCCCATGTCGTCAACAGGATTTGTGAATCCGAAACCAAAAAAGTGTTTCCAGGCTCGATTCACAAAGGCCTCGGCGATTTGTGGTTTCTCACCCGCGGAGAGAAGTTTGGCCAGTTCTACTCGGCGATTGGTGCTGGCATCGTCGTTGATTTTTACGCCGTTATAGATGGGGAACGCAGGCTGCACGCGACCTTGACGATTCTCAAAAAACGTGGGCCCATCGGCATCCGGTTTGGTGACCAGAGAAACGGTTTGCAACATGTTTCCGGTGGTCGGGTCACGATGTCGTTCGACGACTTTCGCGGTTTGCTTGAAGAAACTGTTGAGTTCCCAGAACTGATTTTGCTTGGAATCATTAAAAGGATGATCGTGACACTGCGTGCATTGCACGTTGGTGCCCAGGAATAGGCGTGACGCAATGGCGGTTGCCGGCACAGCTTGATTGTTGACGTGTGCTAACAGAAAACCACTGGCGAGATTGTCTTGTGTCGAACCTTCTGCCGAGATGACCGATGCGACAATTTTGTCCCACGGTCGATTTTCACGAAAGCTGTCTCGTAAAAACTTCGTCAGAGCTTCACGATACTCGGCTCGATCAGGAGTCCGACCCACCATCAGGTTAGCCCAGATGGTCGACCAGTTGGTGATATACTCAGACCGTTGCAGGAGTGTTTCGACCAGCTTTTCGCGTTTAAGAGCATCTTTACTAGCGAGAAACCGCGAGGCTTCATCAACCGTGGGGATCTGGCCGATCAAATCGAGATGGACACGCCTGAGCCATTCTGCATCATCGGCTTGCGGAGAGGGGACGATCTGGTTGGCATCCCAACTGCTTCTCAACTCCGTATTGACGAAGGTCAGAATCGTGGCATTTGAAGCGCCGGCAGAAATGGTTTTGCCAGTTGATTGCTCGGCTGAAATCTCGGCAACAGTCGCCGGGTTGTCAGCATGATCTGTCGAATTTGATTTCTGAGGCTTCAGACCGACGACCGCTTGGATAATGGCAGGCTTGCGTGTGCCGTTGCCAACCGGTGTTTTCTCGGGAGGTGTTTGAGGAGTCTGGTCCGTCGATGATTCAACGGTGTTGGCCAGAGTCTCTGAAGGGGATGGTTGTGGTCCAGGGGCGGGATCACCGGTGAGTAAAACTCCCACGATGAGTGCCATCACCGCCACCACACCGACAGTCCACGAAGTTCGTTGCAGGCGGCGAGGCGTTGAGAGAGCTTGAGTGGAGTATCGTTTGACGGGCTCTGGAGATTGCTGTGAAAATTGTGCAAGTTCAGCAGTAGATTCGGAACTGACGGCGGTATCCCAGTAGAGCAAGCCGTGCAGTACCATATACTCGCGATACAGTTTGCGAGCAGAATCATTTCCTGTCAGCAGTTCTTCCAGTCGTACAGATTGCTCGCCAGACAAACGATCTTCGCAGGCCGCTTCGAGCAGCTTTAGAAGTTCGGGATGTCGGTTTTGAGCCGCGCTCATGTTCCTGGTTCCAAGGTCGTCATTTCTCGACGAATACATTCCATCAACGCTCGGCGTATCCGCCCCAGTGATTGATAGACGGAATTGATCGGTCGTCCGATGCTTTCGGCTGCTCCCTTACCCGATTGGCCGGGAGCGTATCGAAGTTGGACAAGTTCCAAATCTTCAGAGTTCAGTTTTTGTAAACAATGAGTCAACGCTTCTCTGCGAAGTTCCCATTCGATGGATTCATCGAGAGTCTCTTCGGCAATCTGCTGCATCAAATCATCACTGAAATAATGTTTGTCACGTCTGTTTCGGTCGAGCCATTTGAGAACTTCATAACGGGCGATTTGACAGGCCCAAGCTTTGAAGTTCGTGCCGGGTTCGAATTGTTCAAATTTGTTCCAAATGACCAGGTTGGTTTCTTGCAGAATCTCTTCTGCTTCCACCGCGTTGGAAATTTGTGAGAGGATAAAGAGGAATACGGGACGCTGTTGCCGAGTGAACTCTTTGATAAATTCCGCATCAGGAATAGTTGCGGAGGATTCTCCAGAATAAGGTTTCGGGTTCAGGGCGTCATTCACGGGTGATACTCGCGGGCAACGAATCGATTAACCTGAGGTTTTTATCTCTCTAAAAAAACGGGGGACGATTGAAAACCGCCCCCCGTGAAATTCTGTCAACAACGGTCGGCGATTATCCGATCAGTTCGGCAATCGGGGGTTGACCATTAGCAAGCTTCATCGGACGACCACGTTTTGAGGTGTGGACCGTATCGAGAGGAATACCGAGAGCATGAGCCACAGAAGCCCAGATATTTCCTGGGACGTAGCTTTGACCTTCGATGCCAATACCGTCTTTATCGGTGGAACCAATCGCTTGGCCACCTTTAAGGCCACCACCACCAACGACAGCCGACCAACTGGCTGCCCAGTGATCACGACCGACGTTCTGGTTGATTCGTGGTGTGCGACCGAACTCACCCATCCAGACGATGGTTGTGTGTTCGAGCAAACCACGCATTTTCAGGTCGGCAACCAATGCACTCATTGCCGTATCGAGTTGAGGCAGACGCTGATCGCGAAGTGTGTTGAACACATCGTTGTGCAGGTCCCAGCCACCCATGTCGACTTCGACAAAAGGTACGCCACTTTCAACAAGACGACGAGCCAACAGGCAACCTTCACCAAAACGGTTCGCACCCATACCCATGCCGGCACCACCGCCGCCGACACCGTACATTTGCTTGACTTGATCAGACTCTTGAGCCACTTCAAAGGCTCGCATTTGATCGGAAGTCATCAGATTCACAGCTTTCTGATAAACTTCTTTGTGAGCTTTCGGGAACTCTCCACGATTGGAGTTGATGAAGTTCGACTCAATCTCGCCCAACATCGCAAGGCGTTGTCCAAGGCGACCGGTTTCATTGCTTTGACCAGCGTTCTGGATTTGTCCATTGCTTTGCACCATGAACGGAGCATGACTCATGCCGAGATAACCCGGTCCCATGCTACTTCCACCGACCGAAACGAAACTGGGAATTTCCAGATCTTTGCGGCTGCTGGCAAGTTCGTGACTGGCAACCGAACCGAAGGTCGGGTGAATCACGGTGGGGTTAGGGACGTATGAGGTGTGCATGAAGTAGCGACCACGACCGTGATCGGCTTCACGAGTGCTCATGGAACGAACGATGGAAAGTTCATCCATGACGCCGGCAGTTTTTGACATGTGTTCTGAAATCTGCATGTCGCCTTTGGTCGAAACCGGTTGGAATTCACCACCGTTTTTCGAACCAGGTTTGAGATCCCAGATATCGATTGTTGGAGGACCACCACTCATCCAAAGAAGGATACAGGCCTTTTGGTTCTTGCGAACAGTTTGAGCGTTGGCTTTTACATGGTTGATGAACTGCATCGCAGGCAAAATTGTTGCCCCAGCAGCCATATGCCGCATGAAGTGCCGACGGTCCATGCCATCAGGAACAGGAAGATTCATGTTAGTCTCCGAAAAAAAAGGGTTGATTCAATTCTCTGCAAAATTGATTACAGAGGTTATCTTGAAAAAGCGTGGTTATCTTCAAAAAGCTTAGTGGTTGACGATAAACTCGTTTGAGTTCAATAGAGCCCACAGAACATCCTGATAAGCGAGTGCTTTGTTAGGACTGCTGCGGAACAGTTTGGAAATGCTGGACAGTTCGCGACCGTTGGGGTAGCGAGACAGTGTTGCCAAGTAGATGTCTTTGACTTTATTAACGTCGCTGCCCGAAGAAGCGGCGATTTCCGTCAAGAAACTACCCCGCTCAAGACTTGTCGCTTCAGTTACGAGCCGCCCATTCATCATCATCAAGGCTTGCGGAATGCTGCCGTTAAAAGATGTGCTGGAGTCGTTTTCATCATCACCGAACAGAGTGATGAATTCTCCCAACCACCGTTGACGTTGTTGCTCTGAGGCCTCGAAGTTACGAGATCCTGATTTGTGAGCGTTGGTGGCGATAATCAAGGAATCGTACAATTGTTCGACTTCCATCGCTTTGACATACATGTGGCTGAACAGCGGGATTTCTCCGGCTGCCGGGTTATCAATTTCGTTCTCTTTGCTGAACTGACTGGTCAGGTTGTAGGCTTCGGTGTTGGCGATCCAGCGGACCAGTTGTTTGACATCGTAGCCACTCTCGACGAATGAGTTCGTCAGCAATTCCATCACCTCTGGATGAGACGGAGGATTATGCGGTCCCATGTCGTCAACAGGCTTGGTGAATCCGTAGCCGAAGAAATGACCCCACATGCGGTTAACCATGGCTGCAGCCACCATTTTGTCAGTATCAGTTTGGAGAAGTTCTCCAAACTCCTTACGGCGGTCAACATGTTTGGCAGGATCAATTTTGTGACTGTTGAAAACGGGGTAAGCAGGACGAACTTCGCCATTACGACGTTCAAAGAAGACTTCTTCCTGATCGACGTTACGCCAAGTCACTTCGACAAAATCGACCACCATGCGTCCAGAATCTTCATCATACTTGCGCTGAATATCTTTGGCGGTTTGACGGAAGATACTGTTATAAGACCAAAACTGATCCTGTTTCCAATCGTTAAATGGATGATCGTGGCATTGAGTACATTGGACCTGGATGCCGAGAAACAACTTCGTGAAATCGGCAGTTAACTGAACCCCTTCATCGGGCATTTCCATCTGAGCGAGAATGAAGTTGACGGCTCCGTTTTCTTCAAAGTTGCCTTCTGCGGTCACGATGTCTTTCACGACTTCGTTCCACGGACGGTTGCGAGCAAAGACTTCGCGGTAAAACTTGTCCATCCCCAAGCGACTCACTTCATCGCGGTCTCCCCGGTTGCGGAACCCACGGCCGATACTGTTGTTGGTCCAGATGGTTGTCCAGTTGCGGACGTAATCAGGATCATCCAGTAATTGATCGACAACCTTGGAGCGTTTCGCCGCATCTTTGGAGGCGACGAATTCTTTCACGGTTTCCATCGGAGGAATATGTCCGACAACATCGAGATAAACTCGACGTAACCATTCCGCATCATCGGCAACAGCCGAAGGCTTGATCAGGTTATCGTCCCAAGAGCGACGGATCAGTTGATTGACCTCTTTGATCAATACTTCGTTGGAACCAGTGGAGAACTCGGCTTCTTCCGCAGCCTGTGCTGAAACTCCAGACATTGCGGAGAGAATCGCCAGTCCACCGCACAGGACCAACATTCGTGTGCGAATTTGTGAAATCAGTTGTGTTGCGGGCTTCATCATGGATTACCTTAATTGTTTCGTGGTTCGCAGATGACAGAAACTGAGTGATCTCGTAAAGCGTTGTCGTCGCCTTATGGCTTTTCATCAATGAACGTAAACTGTGTCTGCTATAAGATTACCAGATCTTTGCGGAAGATCCTTCGACGCATTCCGGGAAAAAACTTCAAGACTTGATAATAAGATATAAGTCTCATCTATCAAATAGTATATGTCGAAACCGTAGGGAGTTCTGGGGTGAATAGCGTCATCTCCTTCTGGGTTAGAAAATGTCGTAAGATATTATTATATAATAGGATACAGGATTAAATGACGGTAAAAAGATTTTCTGGAAAAACTTCAATTATTACCGGTGGAGAATCGGGAATTGGCCGTTCCACGGCTGTTTTAATGGCCGAAGAGGGTGCGAATGTCTATTTGACCGACATTCGGCAACTTCCTGAAAACGCTTCTCGTTATCTCGAATTGGGGATTTCTCGCAGCACGGGTGATGTCCGCGAGGAAGCAGTTCTTCAACAGTTAGTGGACCGGGCGGTTGTCGAGACGGGGCGTCTGGATCTGTTCGTCAATAACGCGGGTGTGGGAATGGTGAAGCCGGTCACCGAGGTAACAGAAGAAGACTGGGACTTTTGCATGGGAGTGAATCTCAAAGGTGCGTTCTTTGGTTGCAAGCATGCGATCAAACAGATGCTCAAGGGCGATGGTGGATCAATTGTCAATGTTGCCAGTAATGCGGGGTTGTTGCCGAGGGCACATGACCCTCTCTATTCGACCAGTAAACAGGCCGTCGTGGGCATGACGAAAAGTCTTGCACTGTGTCATGCCAAAGATCGGATACGAATCAATGCGGTTTGTCCTGGACCAGTTGGCTCTACTGGAATGATGGATGCCGACATCGAGAAGGCTGACGATTCTGATCAATTTATTCGCAATGTAATTCACGCCAGCCCGGGAGCCGCTGCCTGGAATCGAATGATCACTCCTGAAGAGGTCGCCGAGTCTATTGCGTGGTTGTGCAGTGACGCGGCCCTCATGGTAACCGGGACGATGTTGGCAATTGACGGAGGCAAATCTTTGGGTGTTCCTCCCGCGAGTTAAAAGCGAAAAGCCAGTGAGAGCTCCACCTCTCGACTGACTTTTTACTCTTCAGCATTCAGGAAAGAATGTGCGGTTAGCCTTGGAACGGTTTCAGGACAGGAACCGAAGGGCCTTCGAGTGGAGAAGGAACCACATAGCTGGCTGGGGGTATGGTGGTTGATGTTTCCGAAGGAAGTGCTTCAGGTTCGGCGGCAGGCGCAGGAACCGGTTTCATCGGCTGCATCGGCGTCGGAACATTCTCGGTTTTCAATGTTCTGGAGGGCATGGGAGTCCCCTCAATTCTGTCGAACTCTTCGGGCGAGACGTAAGTTTCCATCGGTCCACTGGGACTAAAACTTGGTGTGCCCGGATAAGAGTGAGAGTTGTTGCAAGGACAGTCGGAGGATCCACCGCCGTAAACATGTGAGCCGTGGCTCGGCATGATGTCGTCATTCCCACAACCGCATTGTGACTTCTGTTTTTTCTGCTTGCAGCCGCAATCATCATCTTTATGGAAGATGTTTTTGATTTTGCCCAAGCAGCCATCATTATTTTGAACCAAGCCTGTGCACGGATCATACGCGGTTGAGTTGTTGTAATAGCCACATTGATCGTGGCAGCAACCGGTTGCCAAGGCGGCGACCAACAAAGAGGCGAACATCCAATTTCGATTGCTCATCGCAAAGTATCCTGAATTTCGTATCTGATTGACCTAATCACCGGCTCGAAGTCGATGCCGGCTATGAGAAAGCATCGGCTGTGAAGCTTGGTAAACTTTAACGGTCGTCACGATTTTTTCGGATTTAGGGATGATTGATGAGTATGAGCCTGAGAGTGGACTCCAAGTCGCAGGCCAGGAATGCTGAATTGGAAACTTCAGTCTTGAAAATCAGTTTCCCATTGATGTTTGATCTGCCTCCGTCAATTCTGTGAGAATGCTTAAAACTTCTAGATATTCAGAGGCACCTACAGGTTCTGATCAAGTGACCTATGCCCAACTGTGGAGTCTGGGCGGGCTCTCTTTTCGCGAATTTGTCATCCAATCGGTTCGGGGTTTTCTTAGACTGCAACTCTCGGCTCGCTCCGCCGCATTGGCTCATTATGCGTTATTCTCGACTGCACCCTTATTGATCTTAATTTTGGCAGTCAGCGCGTTACTGCCCATCGAGCAGTTTTTGGAAACGACCTTGAAAGCAGTCGAAGCCGGGATGCCTGCGAATATTGTCTCGCTGATTCGAAAACAAATCAGCGGAATGGAAGGTTCCATCAACGTCACGTTGACGGTCGGCTCGGCGTTCTTGCTCATGACCACCGGGTCGAGATTGTTTCGCACGTTCGGGCAGGGACTTGATGGAGCTTACGGTGTGGATGCGCCGCGAAAGTTTTTTGCGGCCAGACTTATTTCGCTGTTGATGGTCTTTCTGCTTTTGGTGCTTCTGTTGGTGACCATGGTGGCGTTGGTTTTTGGTCCTCCCATCATGAGATACCTTTTGAGAGAGTTGCAACTTGAATGGTTGCAGTCACCAACCTATTTGCTCGCTCGTTGGGGACTCCAAGCTGGCTTTATGTTGGTCGCGTCTTCACTTCTCTACTGGATCGTCCCCTCAGTGAAGGTTGGCTATTATTTGGTTTCACCGGGCAGCTTAGTCGCCACGGTTGGTTCTGTTGCGGCAACCATTGGCTTGGGAATTTACGTTGATTCTTTCCATCGCTTCAACGAAATTTACGGCACATTGGGAGGGATTGCCGCCTTGCTGATTTGGTTTCATTTGACGGGAGTCTTTTTGCTCACGGGTGGTTTGATCAACGGCACCATTCATCAGTCAATAATTGGCAAAGCTACTATTGATCAAGAAACAGCAAATTGAATGCCCGAGCGTTTCAGGACAACGTCAGAAAATATCACCTTCACGAGCGGAATTGGGTGACTCAGGATCGAATAAAGGTTGACTGTCTTCCTGCTTTTGCTTGAGACTGTCGAGACTGAGCTCTGAATTGGGTATTCCCGATTGTCCCATTAACTCCGCCAACGATTCAGGATTCCAAGACATACGTTGAATCTCTTGGTTCACTTGTCTCGAAAGTTTGGTGTTCCAAGGCTCGGCCTCCTCTCCAAAGACTTGCCCGACGAGAGCCGGTCCGATTGATTCTTTGGTGCGCAATGTATCAATCGCCCAAAGGTCAACGGTGCGGTCGAGTAATTTTTGCGAGCCTCGATTGTGCTTGAGGCCTTCCATCGCGAGCCTCAATGCCAAGCGGTGGTCGTTATTTTTTTCATAGAGGACCGAGAGTCTCCACCAGGCATCATTTAATGTGGGATCTCGCAAACAGGCTGTTTGCAAATGCTCCAGTTGCTGACGGTTGGAGATGCCATTCTCAAATGCCAAATGATAATGCCAGGCTCCCATCCAAAATGGATTCATGGCGAACCAGAACGCGGGTATCAACAGCAGATGCCCGACCCCGAAGAGAAAACGGAAAATCAACTTTTGTTGTTTCTCCAGGTAGACTTGTCCCCACATCCAGCCGTAAATAAAACCGGTGTAATGAGCAATATTTGCGATTTTCATCATTTCGGTGTAGGTCAAAATTTGGCAAGCGATCAGCCAGAGTCCCGCTCCCATCAACATCGGATAGGTGAATTGTTCAGAGACGGATTCATCCCGCTCTCTCCAGACAAAGAGCATTCCGACCAGCGCGTACAAAACTCCAGAAAGGCCGATTCCTAATTCCCCCGTTAATGCGGAGATTGCGCCGACTGTCAAAAATGCGCCTGCGATAAAACTGAGAAAAGCAACATGTGACATCCGTGGTTCGATGATGCGTCCCAGGATCGTCATCCCAATGCCGTTCAGCAAGAGGTGAATCAGATTCACGTGATGAAAATTATCGACCAGAAGCCTCCACCACTCACCGTCCCAAACATGAGTTAGCCCAATTGTTGCTTCCATTTCCGCAAGCTGATTGCCGCCTGATTCTGATCCCAATCGGACGGTCTCGATGGCGGCGCCCCACTTATGAAGAGCCGCATTGAAACTGTTTCCAGCAGGCGTTGCATCGCTCCAGACACCAACGAACAGAATGCACGCTGTCCAGATCAGACAGACGCTCAGGGGAGCCTCTTTGAAGATGCGGAAGACCGGCATACGTCGGCAGTCAGGATGAATCGGGAAGTAGAAAACCAACGGAATCGTCGGACTGACTCATCCTGGCAGCGCACGACACAAGTTCCACTCGCAAATGGACCAGTTAGTTGAAATTTCCGATTTTCACGCTGCGAAGACTCTTAGCGTCACGAACGAAAAGATGACCATTGGAAAGAGCCGGCAGCGCCAAACCGCCATCCGTGGCCTGTTGGATATTGGCCTGTTTGAGGAGTTTGTATTGGCGAGGATTCGCTTCGGCCACGATCAGCGAACCGTCAATCATCGTAATCAACAGCTTATCATTTGCGAGAATCAATGTTCCATAAGCCGGCAACAGGTTCGACCAGATGACTTTTTGAGTGCGCGGGTTGAGACAACGTAATTCGGCTTGTCCCAAATCCTGCCGCCCATGTACGCCGTACAGAAAACCATCTTTCACCACCGATGTCGTGTATTGACTGGACAATACCTGATCGCTGGACCATTCCGGTTCGAAGCTGTCGGTGGTCATTTTTCCGTAGACGGCACCGACACCATAACTGGCCGTCAGAAAGAGTCGGTTGTCGATGATCACCGGATTGGCGGCGTTGACAGTCGGTCCTCGCTTGCCGAACGGAAGTTCAAACAGAGTTTTTCCGTTGGCAGGATCGAGAGCCAGGCACTTCATTCGAGTGATTGCCAAGACCACAGTTTGCTTGCCAAGTTGAGTCACGACGGGTGACGAATAGCTGGCCGCTTCAGAACTTGTTTTCCAAAGCTCGCTGCCATCTTTCAACGCGAACGCCACCAACCCCGCATCTGATCGGCCACCGCCGACATTTACGATCACTCGATCCTCCACAACAAGCGGTGAACTACCCGCTCCAAAATATCCCGCATCGGCTTTGTATTTTTCATGGGTGTCAACAATCCATTGTTGTTGTCCCGTTTTGAGATCAACGGCTTGAAGTTTCCCACCGGGGCCATACGTGATGACTTGATCGGCGGTCACTGTCGGAACACAACGTGGTCCATCATCGTAGCTGATCGATGCTCGGTAACTACAAACGTGTTTTGCATTCCAGAGCGGCTTGCCATCCTCGGCGTTATAACATTGCAGGACGAGTTGATCGTCAACACGATGGAGTTGATAGACCTTTCCATCACGTACCGCAGGACCAGAAAAGCCCGTCCCCACTTCCGCAGACCAAACTTCGACAGGCCCTTTTTTTTGCCACGCCAGCGTGAATGATTCCTCGGCGATGCCATCACGATTGGGGCCAAGAATCTGTGGCCAGTCACCAGCAGACAATAACGCGGTTTGTATAGACAAGAGCAATAGAACGATAACGCGACCCATGACGGAACTCCCTTTCGGTCTCTTTGAATTGGTACGTCTTACGCTACACCATTTGAGATCACGCCGGAAGAGACAATTGGAGGAAGATCGTCGGGTGCCGTGCCCTTGCTTGCGTGGGCATGTGTCGGTTCGCTTTCAAACTGGATCAAACTGCCCACGAATCTTGTGGAGGTCCGATTTTTACTGCCGGAATTCTTTGTTGGTGGCAGCCAGAGTTGGTTAAGATCTGATAGTAAGCTGCGTGGAACGTGCCTGATAGAATATGACAGACAATGAAATCGCCATCGTCGATGAGCATGTAGCTGGATTCGCAAGAATTCAGACGAATGTGAGGGTGGCGTTGATTGTTCTGAACTCTTGCGAGTCCAGCTACGGGTGATGTCAGCGTCGATCAGGCCCAATCCTGCCGAATCGTAGGACACGCGCGAACTCCATCCGCTCCACGCGTTCTGTCGAATCTTCGATTTCAAGGATCGATAAATTTACCCGGTTGAATTTTGACTTTCTTCACTTGACCGTCCAAGGGATTGGGAGCCTCGTAATTGCCGGCGGCGGACCGGTCATCCTGCCCCACGCTTAAGCCGTCTTGCGGTTGCTTGGGAATAAAACCAGGTGACGTTCCCCGAGCAACAACTTCTTCATTCAGCAATAGTTTCATCTCTCCCGTTGTCAGTTCGGCCCGCATCTGAAACTCTTGCGGTACTTGTTGTTGAGAAACAATGCGTGTCACCTCTCCATTGACTCGCACATCGAACGCCAGCTTTCCATTCACCAAATGAATGGCATAGCCGTGTTGATTGCCGCCTTGTGCGACAATGACTCCTGTCTTATCTGTGGTCTTCACATGTGCAGAGATCGTGAGCGACCGATTGGCGATGGCGGGTGACTTTCGAGTGGTCTCCGGTTTTGCCGGCGGGCCTTCGTAGATGACGTTCACACGACGCGCCCATTGCTCCCATTCTTTCGCCATCACTTCTACACGCTCAGGATATTTCTCGGCTAGATTGTTCAGTTCGCAACGGTCGCTGGAAAGGTCGTAAAGTTCCCATTCGATTTCGTGTGGCATCCGTTTCGACCAGACAATTTTCCAGTCTCCTTTACGGAGTGCGCGGGCTCCCTGATGATCGAAACCGATGGCGCGATCAACCAAGCGTTGGCCCTTCATCGCGGGCAGTAAGCTCGTTCCTTCTAATGGTGGCCGTGTTTGTCCACCAAGTTTGTGAGGATATTTTGCTCCCGCAGCTTCGAGAAGCGTCGGCATGATGTCCATGACGTGTGCCGGTTGGCGAACCCATTGTTCCGAATTCTCAACACCGGCTGGCCAATGCGCAATAAACGGCGTGCTGAGACCACCTTCATGAGTGAAGTGCTTGTACATTCGCAAGGGGGTGTTACCAAGATTGGCCCAGGCGCTGCCGTACGATTGATGCGTGTCGTGTCCGCCTGTGTTCCGTAAGTCGTCACCCGTTCTGAGTGTGGTCGTGCCGACACGAGATCGACCATCAAAACCAAACGGTCCCCATTCATAACAGGCACCGTTATCACTCAGAAACAGGATCAGGGTGTTCTCAAAAGCATTGGTCGATTTCAAGTGTTCGATGATCTGACCAACTCCGATATCGACACTTTCCACCATTGCCGCAAACACAGCCATGCGCCGTGCGAGATCTCGTTGTCGATCAAGATCGAGCGTTTCCCAAGCGGGGTTCGGCTCTCCCGAGAAGTTGTTGGCGATGTCATCGCGGTCAACCGGAACCAAAGATCGCGGTGAGAGATTCCATTGCGAGCCTTGAACCAATCCCAACTTTTTCATACGGCTATAACGCTCTTCGCGCAAAACATCCCAACCCCGCATATAGGTTTCAAAATATTTGTCGGCGCGCTCGGCAGGTGCCTGTACCGGAAAGTGGGGCGATGAATGACCCAAAAACAAAAACCACGGTTTGTCGGTCTTTTGACCCTTTTTGATGAACTCGATGGCGTACTGGTTGAAAACATCGGTTGCGTAATAGTCTTCGGCGGGAGGGTCGATTTCTTTCTGGCGACTTTCTGGCAAACGGATGTAATAGTCTTTGTCATATTGATCGTGAGAATGATCTTGTGTGTAGCCGTAGAATTCCTCAAAGCCCCGTTTGATGGGACCGGACTGCGTGTGCATGTGCCATTTTCCGACGTAGTAACATCCATAGCCGGCAGGCTTGAGAGCTTCCGCAATGGTCACACATTGATCGTTCAGGCGTCCGAGATATCCGGGACCACGAGTGGGGTGAGGGTTATTAGTGGTGAAGTCGCCAATTCCCGCCTGAGACGGATAGAGCCCGGTCATCAATGATGCCCGTGAGGGACAACAACGTGCCGAGTTATAAAGCTGAGTGAATTTGACGCCGCCCGCCGCCAATGAATCGATGTTCGGCGTGTCGATCTCGCCACCGTAACAACCGAGATCCGAGTATCCCAGGTCGTCGGCCAAAATAACGATGATGTTCGGCTGAGATTTGTTCTCGCTCGAATTTTCCATCGCATGAGTTTGCGAGACGAGCGTCCCCAAGAAAAGGAGCCAGGAAACCGAGAGTCTCGTGTGCTGATAACATAACAGGGAACGCAAGATTCGTGTGTTCATGAATGATCTCGTTGATAAATCCGGAGAGCCGGCAGAACACCAGCTTCGCTACCCTTCCATCATTCGGGAAAGGGGGCGCAGAATCAATGAGATGCAGTCGAACTCGCTTGAGAATCTTTATCAGTCGAGCAAATCGCTCAGACCGACCATTCTTGCTCGCAGCCACAGCAGTGAAATCCAACGAGCGTGGCTGTTCCAGGAATGGGGAGTCCATTTTTACTGGGAGCCGCGTTGTTCAGTTCCACGGGTTCGACCACGGGATGGCCGCAACTCGGGCATTGGCAATTTTCACGAATCACCTGTGCTCGAACCAAAACGGACATCATTGAGCTACCAGTCGCCGGTGAACTCGCGTGATCCGCGCGGAAGTTCCGCATCGGAATGACCATGTTGTCGCCGGACACATCTTCAGAGAATCGAGATGGGTAGGTCGTGGTTTCAGCCTGATCATTTTCAGGCCAATAGAGTTTCAGACGGCTCATCCTTGAGCTCCTTATTCTGCTGCAACGAACAAATTGAACTTTCGTAACAGTCTCCCTGGCCCAAATCCTTTTGAACCAATGTTGGTAGACGCCCTAATTCATAACGTCGCCAAATTGGTTGCACAACCCGGGTCTGGAAAATTTCAGCAGAATCTGCCGAACTTTTGAGTTCGTCAAGCTGCCTTTCGAGGGTTGGTATCAGCATTCTGGTGTCTCAAACGAACAGCCGCTTCGGGAAAATGTTCGCTATCCACGTAGCCTTGATTCTTACGAACTCCCAATATCACCAACAACTTGCGGCGAAACATGCGGAAAGGAGTCGCCAGTTTGCGGTGAGATCCTGATTCATTGGTTTTTCTGTCCGGGATCGTGAATGAGTCGATCAAGAATTCCTGTCGTCGCGTGTTATTGTCGAAGAACTGGCAGCCAGAGCCTCGTTTTTTAGAGAAAACCGGTCTAGAGCGAAACTCGAGAAGAGCCGTTCTTGGGTTGACTGTTTCCTTGTTTTATTCTGTAATTCGCGACCTCTTCTCATTGGATCAGTTCGCAAGGAAGCGTCTGACGTGCTGAATACTTTTGACCGATACCTGCTCCGTCGATATATCTCGACGTACCTCATCATGTTTGTGAGCACCTACGGTCTCTTTGTGGTCATCGATGGCTTCACAAATGCCGACGAATATTTCAATGACGGTCAGTCGGCTGTTGCGAATATTATAGGAATGGCCAAGGAGTACGGCTATCGGTCCAGCAGTTTTTTCGACATGGTCGGTTCGATTCTGAGTGTTGTGACCGTCATTATCGTGTTGGGTTTGGTGCTGTATCAAAAAGAATTGCAACCGGTTCTGGCAGCCGGTATTCCGACCTATCGTCTCTCGAGGCCGTTGTTGCTGGGAGTCGTATTTGCCAACCTGTTAATGATCGTGAATACCGAGTTTGTATTGCCGAAAGTCTCTCTGCTATTGCAAACTTCCCGAGGGAGAGGATTGTCAGAAGGCAAGCAAATCGAGCCCGTTCAAGATTATGAATTACACATCAATATTGATGGCGAAAGTATGTTCGCCGACAAACGGGCCATCAAGAATGCTCGCTTCATTCTGACCGCTCCCTTTCTTGTCGATGAATTGACGACGCTGGCTAGTCCCAACGCTACCTACTATCCCGAAACAAATCAGCATCCTTCCGGTTGGCTTCTCAAACAGGTCGAACCGAAACTCGAAAACCTGAAACTGACCGAACTGGGAAAGAAAAACGTCTTCCGTTTGAAAGAGAGCGAAGATATTTTTGTTGCCACGAAAGTGACATTCCATCAACTTTTCAGCAAAGGGGGGAACTATCTCTACGACACCACCCCAGAGCTCATCCAACGCGTGAACAGCCCCGCGCTCAGTCACGCCTCGATCGGTCGGCAAATCTTGTTTCTGCACAACCGACTGGCTCGCCCCATCCAGAATATGGTGGCCGTCATGCTGCTCATTCCATTTGTCTTACGCAAGGAAAGTCGCAGCCTGATTACGAGCATGGCCGTCGCATCGGGCGCATTGGTGGGGATGCTGATGGTCCAGCAACTGGCCAACTTCCTCGCCTCCGCAAAGATCGTCACTCCCGATCTTGCCGTCTGGATACCCGTGCTTGTAGGAGGCGGTTTGGCCGCTTGGTTCTCTGAAGACGTTTTGACTTAAGCAAGACGATTGATTCTGAGTCCCCCTCCCCAGAATCATTAATCCATAAGATGTCAATCAGTGAGTGTTGATTGACATCTGTTCCTGCGTTTCTCATTATTGCGTTCAACTCCATAAACTGGTTTTGGTTCATGAGCCATCGATAACCAGTGAAACTCCCAAAACGTAACGCTCATTTTTTTTGCAGTCTGATGCAGCCATTGTTTTATCCGTATCTCTTGGCATCAAAAACGAAATGGATGAATTGTCTATAGAATCACCAGAAGTCGAAGAGCTGTTCAAACGAATTGTGAGTTGCTTGCCACAGGCAACTCCATATCGGAGCACAGCCTTTCGTTCGGCAGGTGTCAAATATGCAAACGAAACCGATTTTCTAAGTGGTGAGGGGGCCAGCTACTACGGAGGACGTTGGAATCCTCCCGGTGTCAAAGCGATTTACGCTTCTTCCGATCCTGTGACTGCTGTGCGTGAAAGTTATCAGGAATTTATGAAGTATGGATTTTCTCAACAAGACATTAAACCGCGTGTAATGGCAGGCATTGAACTGCAATTGGATTGTCTTTTGGATTTGTCTGAGACCAAGATTCGTCGCAAGATCGGGTTTGGCAAGCGTTTTCTTCTGGAATAACCTTGGGATGTCATTCAAGCGGAAGGGGAAGAATCGTGGACTCAGGCTGTCGGCCGAGGAGCAATCGCAGCAGGCTTTGAAGGACTAATTGTTCCATCAGCCAGATATGACAAAGGAAAAAACATTGTGATTTACCCTGAATCACTGAATGCCAACAGCATCTTACAAGTCATCGAGAAAGATGAGCTTCCTCCTCATCCTCGAGAATGGCCAGATTGAAGATGCATTTATGCATGTTATATTTCTTGACTTTTCGGTGTGTTAGGCATACTATTCTATCCATGTAGTTTCCACTTGCGGGAAAAATGAAATGTCTGGAAAACGTATCCCCCCCCAAAAGACTCCAAAGAAAAAGCCTCGTCATAAGACCGCTGGCTTTATAGAGATTCCCGGATTACACGGCGTAAGAGTCGTGCCGGTTGGTGAGCAATTCAAGCTTGAATTACGGCACAAACTTGGCATGCCCAGAACCACTTTTGGGCGTCTTGTGAACGTCTCAGTTCGCACGATTGCCAAAGTCGAATCAGACAAGGAGCAAGTCGAAAAACTTCAGCGTAACTATCTGGAAGTCAAACGATTGTGCGATTCGTTAAGTGAAGTCATCAGCACAAAATCTTTAGGGAATTGGTTTAATGTTCCAAATGATGCGTTTGGCGGGTTGAAGCCGATCGAAGTGATTGAGCACGGCGAAATTGACCGACTTTGGGAAATGTTTTATCGCCTAAGATCGGGCATGCCTACCTGACAAATAGACGAGACTCATCGAAAGCAGTTCACTCTGCCGATTGGCCCGTGAAGTACGCCGGTTCTTTGCCGGCAATCCATTTGATGTTACAGCCGATGCTCGGCTTCTGAGGTTCGGGAATCGCGTCTCCGGCCAACACAGCAGCGCAGGCGGCTCGCAAATCTTCACCCGTGACGGCAATGCCATTGCCGGGGCGAGAGCTATCAAACTGCCCTCGATAAACCAGTTTTTGATCGCCGTCAAACAAGAAGAGATCCGGCGTACAGGCCGCTTGATAAACCTGAGCCACCGACTGATCGCCATCATAGAGATAAGGATAAGTGAAGCCTTGTTCGGCGGCTTCTTCTTTCATTTTTTCCGGGCTGTCTTGTGGGTAGTTTTCGACATCATTGGAACTGATGGCGACCACGGCCACACCTTTGTCCTGATACTCTTTCGCGAACTGGACAAACTCTTCCCGCAGATGGATCACAAACGGGCAGTGATTACAGACAAACGCAACCAGCAAGGCTTTGCTGTCTTTGAAATCTGCCAGAGAGACCGTATTACCGTCGACATTGGGCAAAGAAAAATCGGGAGCCGATGTTCCCAGTTCGAGCATTGTTGAAGCAGTTTTGACCATGATGTGTCTCCTTGCTGATAACAGCCGTGGATTTGTACTCAATTGATGATGCGATAAGGTTCGAGACCTCAATTCAAAGTAGTCGCCCCGATTGGCGTTCGCAAGTCAGGAAAAACAAGACTACCTCTTTCAGCGACCCGATTGTTCCCTTACGATCATATCAATACACGCTGATTGAATTCCGACGAAAGATGAATCCATGATGATGTCGCTGATTTTAAGATGTTGCTTCTTGGGGATGGTTTTCGTCCCATCGACTCTGTTGTGGGCGCAAGCAGACACAGCTTCCGATCCTTCAGAGAGTGTCGACCCTATCGAGTTGGCATTGAAACGCCGGCTAATCGATCCCGAATTACCACTCAAAGAAGTTCAGGAATTCACCGAGCGACGGGTCTTACCCGTTCCCGATATTCAATCGGTCCCGGAATGGGAATTATTCACCCAACAGACGCGTCAGCGATTGATGACAGAAGTTGTCCTACGCGGAGCCGCTCAAGAATGGGCGCAAGCTCCCACGACATTCGAGCAAGTCAGCGTGATCGACATGCGAGACTATCGCATTCGGAAGTTACGTTTCGAAGCAGTCCCCGGGTTATGGATTCCCGCCCTCTTGTACGAACCGAAAAACCTCTCCGGGAAAGTTCCCGTCTTTCTCAATGTGAATGGACACGATGGAAACGGAACAGCCGCCGATTACAAACAGACGCGATGTATCAATCAGGCGAAGCGAGGCATCATCTCGTTGAATCTGGAATGGGTTGGCATGGGACAATTAAAGACACCCGGATTCGATCATTACAAAATGAATCAGTTGGATCTCTGCGGCACGAGCGGCCTCGCTGTGCATTACCTGTCTCAGAAGCGTGCGCTCGATATTCTTCTGCAACAGCCGCACGCCGATCCCAAGCGTGTGGGAGTCGCGGGACTTTCGGGAGGTGGTTGGCAAACCATTTTCATTAGCGGTATCGATGACCGAGTGACGTTATCGAATCCTGTCGCCGGGTATTCGAGTTTCAAAACACGCGCCCGCTTTCAGTCTGACTTGGGCGACTCCGAGCAAACACCTTCTGATCTGGCGACGGTCGCCGATTACAGTTTGTTGACCGCCATGAGAGCACCTCATGCGACTTTGCTCACGAACAATTCGGAAGATGCGTGCTGCTTCAAAGCCGAACATGCGCAACCTCCCTTAGTTCAGGCCGCCTCACCATTGTTCGATCTTTATCACAAACGGGCTTGGCTCAGAACGCACGTCAATCATGATCCCGGCAGTCATAATTTTGAGCAGGATAATCGCGAGCAGTTATACAAAATGATCGGCGATCATTTTTTCGGCGGTCTCCAACCGGTCGTCGCTCACTTCAATGCGAAGGCGATGGACACTCACGAGATCACTCAAGCCCAATTAACTCGTCTTCTCGGTAAGAACGCTCTCCCTTATGTCGAAACAACCAGTGGTTTGTTTGCCGATGTCCGCCGCCAAATGAAAGCCCAAGACCCGGCACTTAAACGTCCCGACTTGGTCATTCTGGTCAGCCGACACTTCGACGGACAAACACCAGAATCGCTCGCAGAGATGACGGTTCCCGCTCTTGATGGTGAGGTGCCGTTGTCAGAACTTCTCACGCTGACTTCGATCACAGATCCAAACTTCGACGCCGACTATTTGGCTGAGGAGATTGATTGTGCCGACGAAATCAAAACCGCCGAACAATTGAACGTCCCCCTCCCGGAAGACAATAGTGACTTTCATCAGTTGGCGGTTGCGTTGACGGATGAAATGTCCGATTACCCGTTGCCTCCGGGAGAAGCTCCCCGTTCCTGGCTTGTCCAGCATCGAAAGGAATTACGGGAAACCGTCAGCTTTCACGATTACGATGTCCACGCTTTGCTTGAAAAGGAAGAACAGTCGGACGGTCTCACGATCAAGTATTGGTGGTTGCGCGTCGGAGGGCTATGGACCTTGCCGGCAACAGAATTCATTCCCGCCAGCAATCCCGCAGAATGTGTGATGCTTATGGCCGATGATGGGCGCGGCACTGTTGCTGATGCGGTTTCTTCAGCGATTGAGAAAGATCAACGAGTTCTGGCCATCGACCCGTTCTATTTGGGGGAATCCAAAATATCGAAGCGGGATTTTCTGTATGGCTTGTTGGTCGCCACGATTGGCGAACGAAACTTGGGATTACAGGCGTCTCAAATTGCCGCCATTGCCGAGTGGGCGAATGGAACACTTCCTACTCGGAAGCTCACGATTGCCGCTTATGGCCCGAGAACATCATTGATGACATTAGTGGCATCCGCCTGCCGGCCATTAACGGCCAACCATCTCGAATTGCACAATTGCTATGCCACGTTGAAGCAGGTCATCGAACGGGATTCTTCCGTCGATCAGATGCCCGAACTGTTTTGCTTCGGCCTGCTACAGAAGGTTGATATCCTTCTGCAGATCGCTCTCAGTGGAGCAGACACACTTTCTGCCACCGGCGACATTGATCGCTTGCAGAAAGAGTGGGAGGTCTTTTTGAATGATCAAACCGCCGCCGGCCCAAAGGTGACGGTGGGAAAGTGATGGATGGAAAGTGACGAATCAAGTTACTCGTCGGCCACGTTGATGAAGACTTTTAAGGCGTCTTTTTCTTCGACCAGTAGCCGCATCATTTCTTGGTAGTTGTCGAGTCCATCAACGGGGTTCGTCAGAATTTTTTCCAACACGCCGGGATAAGAGAGTTCGCCCAACGCGAGATCCTGAATCCCCAATTCAAAATGGCGGAAGTTGGCGTTCACCGAACCGACGAGAAGTTTGTTACCCAGCACCCAATGCAGGTTGATCGCATCGGCGGGAATTTCCACGGTGTTATCCGAACCCGTGATGCTGGTCCAGACCACGACGCCGTTGTGTCCGATCAGTTCCATCGATTTGAACGCCATCTTGCTGCTGCCCGTGCATTCGACAATGATGTCGGGTCGTTTGCCGAGTTGTTCCGTCAGTTCTTCGGGAGTTGTTTCCGAGGTACTGATAAACTTGGCTCCGAGTGAATCGACGATCTCTTGCTTCAGGTGGGGCCCCGGAGAGCGGGCCATTGTGTAGACTTCCAAGCCGCGCAATCTGAGAATCAAAGTCGCCAGCAAACCAATTTGTCCCGCCCCCATCACGAAGGCCACTTTTGGTTCCCAAACTTGCAACCGACGTTGGGCATCATAAGCCTGCTGGACGGCCTTCGCCGCACAGCTCATCGGCTCGGCAAGGACGTGCAGGTGCTTCAGCTTGAGGGGCATTTTGACGATGAATTCGGCATCATCGACGAAGCATTCGGTCATAAACCCATGGAGCAGGTTGATGCCCCGCTCGTAATAGACTTCTTCGCTGGTGATGTCGGAACGTCCAATATTGTCGTAAATCGATCCACCCGGCCGTCGGACTGTACAGGTGACATAATCGCCGGGTTCGACGTGTTTGACATGCTCGCCGACCTCTTCGACCACTCCGAAACATTCGTGTCCAATGACCAGATAATCGTCCCCGTCCGGTGCATTTCCGTAAAGTGCTTCATTGATTTCGCGGTCGGTCGCGTCCACGCCGACCTTCAAAACCTTCACTTTCACGCCTCGTCCGTTGGGAATGTCGGAGAGTTTCGGTTCAGGGACTTCACGTATATGGACAGAATTCGGTGTACCCGGTTTGACGGCAACAGCTTTCATGGCGCTCGTATCACTCAAAAATGACGCGGTTTTCTGGAAGGTCAGGCGACAGCCAAAATTGTAACGGCTTTGCGCAGCGGTCGCGAACCATTAAACGGTGGTTTATGTCTGTGAAACGAGAGTCTGGCCGGTTTTACGGGCTCTTTCAGATGGGGGGTTCTGCGGGTTGCCAGAGTGAGACAGATTTTCTAAGATATTCTCACTTGCAGGGCGTCGCACTCCGGCCTCAGCAGGTATTGCCCGATGGTGTAATGGCAACACACTTGGTTTTGGTCCAAGCATTCAAGGTTCGAGTCCTTGTCGGGCAACTCAGTTTCAAAGCCTCCTGCAACCAATGCGGGCGGCTTTTTTCATGCGCTAAACGCTTTCCGGGAAACCACTTCGGGCCGGTGCTCGGTCTCCACTGGAATCTTCTTGACCTCTTGCTTACTGGCGGTCAACAATATGATTGTTCACTATTTGCCGACTCTCTCCGTTAATAAACAGAGAATACACCAAAGAAGTTATGAATCTTGAAATGCATTACGATGACTGGGAAGACGCAGTCAACAAACTCATGAAGTCAGCGGAAACAACTGCTGGCGATTGGGATGCATTGCTTTACGAAACAGAAGCTGCTGCGAGGTCTTCCGTTGGTAATTGGCATATCCAGCAGACACTCGGCCTGTACGCAGAGGCAGCAGCGAAGCTCGAAGAGCGAATTGGAGATGATGCCGACGAACAAATCCGTTTTTGGCACGCTGCCTCAGCGTATGCATTGGCCCTAGCTGCTCTTCACCATTTTGAAAACAAGAACACAGCTTATGCGATTGCGCTCGCCAAGCGAGCACTCCATCACTTGGGTCTTGGAGGTGATCCCTTTCCCATTTTTGAAACACTCATTGCTCAGCTAAGACTGCATTTAGAAGACGCAGCAAGAAGTTCATAACAAAATCGAAGAGAGTGGTTTTGGGCCTCACACCTACACACAATCGGAGATCCGAGATGGAAAGAGTATTTCCAGAACTATTGACGAGATTACACGCTATTAAAATTGGTTCTGCTGATGGAGTAGGGATTGATTTTGAACCGTTCGATGAGTTTTATTCGAAAGAAGAAACCTCGGAATGGATTAAAGCATGGACAGGAAACTTATCTCTCGACGGCAATGAATATTTGATATTCGGGCAAGATGGCAGTGGTGGTTATGCAGCATTTTGGTGTGTCAGAGATTCAAAGGATCTCCTTGAACAGCCAATTGTTTTTTTTGGTTCTGAAGGGAAAACTGTAGTCGTGGCTCAAAATTTCGAGGACTACGTTTGGTTGTTTGCTAATGGTATTGGACCATTTGAGACTGTGGCCTATCCAGATTTGGAGCCACGTCAAAATCAGGAATTCTTAAGGTTTGCGAAAGAATTCGCTCCGAAAAACGCCTTCTCTGCCATTGAAATTATTAAAAGAGCAAAATCTAAATTTCCAAACTTTGAACAAACTATTGCCCAATTATGTCATCGATTTCAAGCACAACCAGACAAGTGCCTGCACCACTTGAAACTGCCAAAAAGCTTCGCCCTAAAAACCACTGCCACCTGATGGGCGGGCGTTGTTATTACTTGGCCGGGCGGCATCGTTATCGGTAATCGGAGCGGGAGCTGCAGAGTTCGAGACGGCGAGATTCTCGCGACGGGTCGCATAGCGAATGGGGAACGATGCCCAGACCTGATTGCTGGCGTTACCGACGGTCATTTGTGAGCCATCAAAGATGTTCGGGTTGCCCCACTTGCTCAGAGATTTTTCTGAGACGTATTGAGTGAAACCCAACCACTGACGATCGGGAGCGGCCACTTCAAACAAGTTGCTGCGTTCTGGTTTGAATCCCATGAAATCTCTCGGCACGGGAGCGGTGTGAAAAGCGGTCAAAAGAAACGCCATGGTGACGTATCCCGAAAGGAGGGCTCCGAACCAGCGGCCCCCTTCGAACAAAGGCTTCTTTGTGTCGGGGAAACCGGGAGCCACCTTCTCGACGCCGAGTCTCATTGCCGTGACGAGAACCGCGTAGAGCACTAACAAAGAGATGGCATCGGCCCACGCGTTATACGCGGCTGGTAACATCCCCGAGAGCGCCCCGGCCATCGGTTCAAAGAAATTCATCGCCAGCAATCCCGACAGGATGCAGATGATGGCGGTTTGGAGAGCGCCGGCAAAGCCTTCACTGGCGACGCACCAAGTCACTCCCGCGAGAATTGCAATGAGTACGATATCAATCATAAAAGTTCTGGATTCGTGGTTAAGGTATTCTAAAAATCGGTTACTTCACAACTCGCATCATTTCTTCAACGGAAGTCACACCCATTGCCGCGAGTCGCAAACCTTCTTCTCGCATGTAGAGCATCCCGTTTTTGCGGGCTTCCGATTTAATCACCGAGACATTGGCACGTTCGCGAATCAAATCTCGCATCCGATCCGTCACAACCAGCAACTCGAAAACTCCCACGCGACCGCGATAACCTAACCCGCCGCAAGTCTCGCAGACGATCTCCGGGTTCTTGGGAGGGCGGTAGAAATGTTCGACCTTGTCGACCGGCAATCCGGCTGCTTTGAGGACTTCGGCTTTCGGTTTGTAGGCTTGTTTGCAATCCGGGCAAAGTCGTCGGGCGAGCCGTTGTCCCAGAATTGCCGAGACCGAGTTGGCCACCATGAATGGTTCGAGGCCCAGTTCCATCATTCGGAACAATGCCGTGATGGTGTCATTCGCGTGAATGGTTGAAAAAACCATGTGTCCCGTATTGGCGGCCTGGCAGGCAACTTCCGCAGTTTCCACGTCGCGGATTTCCCCGATCATCACGACATCCGGGTCTTGGCGAAGAATACTTCTCAAGCTGGTGGCAAACGATTGCCCGGCCCGCTGGTTGATCTCGATCTGGTTGACATTATCCATCTTATACTCAACCGGATCTTCGACGGTGATCACGTTCGATTGATAAGAATCGATGTCATTCAGACAAGAGTACAGGGTCGTCGATTTACCGGCACCGGTCGGACCACACACCAGCATCAAGCCGTGAGGCTGGTGAACAATCCCTCGCAAGTCGCCCAGAACTTTCTTACGCATCCCCATTTTATCGAGAGAGGCGACCGAGTTGGTTTGATCGAGCAGACGTAATGTGAGTTTTTCGCCGTGTCGAGTTCCTTGAGTGGCTGAGCGAAAATCAATCTCGCGTTCGTATTCCACAACTGCCCGGAAGCTACCATCTTGCGGGCGGCGTTTTTCAGTGATGTCCATTGCCGCCAACACTTTGAAAATGTTCACAATGGATTCGCCAATCGAACGATCAAAGGGTTCGCTGGGATACATCACGCCGTCGATCCGAATACGAACCGACATTTCATCTTCTTTAGGTTCGAGGTGGATGTCGGTCGCGCGACGCATGACGGCGTCATACACGAGCTCTTTCGCTCCCATGTATCCTTTGGACTTCATCACCTGTTTTGAGTGGTTGACCTCACCCGCTTTTCCATCCGATTTCCCCAGAAACTCGATAGGGGGGCCAGTCGCAGCAGAGTATCCTTCGCTCTTCCCAAGTTGGATTCCGACTTTCGCCAGCATGCGGTAGGCGACACCTTTCAGATGTTGCTGCGTGAAAATCCGACTGGAAGCCGGCACTCGTTCGTTGTGTTCTTTGACGTAAAATCCAAACGGAGTGACGTAGCATCCCAGAAGCACAATCAGACCTAATAGAAAGTTCGGCATCATGAAGACCAGCAAAAAGCCGACAAAGCCCGATGAGATCATCACGCCATTCCAGAAGAGCGAACCAATTTTGAGGCTGCGAGCATCTTCATCGACCCATTCAGTGGTATGAACCCAGAGAAAAAACAGTCCGATGATCATGACCATTCCGATCAGATCGTAATACCACCCTAGCCGATTAATCGGCATCTGCGAGATCCCAAACACGGACGACAGTTCGTTCGGGACAATCGGAGTGTTTCCTCGTTGGAAGGGTCGAGGATCCTGAGTGAACTGATTGGGTGCGGTTGTCGAGGAGGCCACCGTTGTGGCGGGTTGAGTAGTATTAGTGGAGGGGATCGCGTCCTGAGCGAAAACCGCCGAACTGGCCGCAATCGTTCCGAATACGAAGAACAACATGAACGTACGATACATATCACATGTCTCAAATTAGGTACGGTCGATCCGATTTCAGATCACCGAATATGGATGGTGGAAAAGTTACAAATCATTATCTTAACTCGTAACCTGCCCAATAGGAGTGACTTAGAATTATAAAGGGAGAGTTGATCAGGAAGCCAGACCCATCACTTTTTGTTCAATCAAAAATTGATAAAATTCACTGTCTGTATTCACTGACGACATAGACGCATTTGAGTCCGATTGGATTCATGAAATTCCCCCGATTTGACCAGATTGACCACTTTTTTCTGAGATTGACCGAGGAAACCGATGAAATTCACCAAGATGCAGGGTGCCGGCAACGATTACGTCTACGTGAACTGCTTCGAGGAAAAGTTCCCCGCGGATCCCGCAAAACTCGCAATCAGTGTCAGTGATCGACATAAAGGCATCGGTTCGGACGGATTGATTCTCATTTGTCCCTCTGAAAACGGACATGCCCGCATGCGAATGTACAACGCCGACGGCAGCGAATCCGAAATGTGCGGGAACGGCATCCGCTGTGTCGCCAAATACGTCTACGATCACGGAATTGCCAAAGAAGATGTCCTCAGCATCGAAACCGGGAACGGTGTCCTCTCTTTGGAACTCGATGTCCAAAACGGGATCGTCGATCAAGTCCGCGTCAATATGGGGCCACCCATTCTCGTCAGCAGCGAAATTCCCACCACGTTGCCCGGCGATCCTCCCGTCAACGCGACGTTATCTGTGGCTGGAAAAGAGTTGCAAGTCACCTGTGTCTCGATGGGCAACCCCCATTGCATCACGTTCGTCGACGAACTGAATGACGAATGGGTCCACGGCATCGGTCCACAAGTCGAAACTCACAAAGCCTTCCCCAATCGCGTGAATGCCGAGTTCATTCAGATTGTGTCACCGACCGAAATGATCATGCGGGTCTGGGAACGTGGATCGGGAGAAACCCAGGCATGTGGGACGGGAGCCTGTGCGTCGGCAGTCGCCGGTGTCTTGACCGGACGGACCGAACGGAAAGTTCTCTGTCACCTGCCGGGCGGCGATCTGCTCCTCGAATGGCCCGATGCGGGGCCAGTCTTTATGACTGGCCCTGCCGTCGAAGTTTTCAGTGGAGAATGGAACAACTGACGGCTTCGGCCAATACGCTGCAAGTCTGGAAGCTCTTTCGTTATACTGCAGCCTGTTCACATCAATTCAATTTGTAGACAGGATCGTGCATCGATGAGTTACGACGTGTTCGGAGTTGGCGCTTCTTTAGTAGATATTCAAGCTCAGGTCGATGATGGCCTGATTCGCGACCTGGGATTCGATAAAGGGATCATGACGCTGGTCGAAGAAGACGCTCAGCAAAAAGTGCTCGAGCAACTCGCCGGTATCTCGATCACCCGTTGTGCGGGTGGCTCAGCCGCCAATACCATTATGGGAGTCGCCGACTTCGGTGGCACCGCCGCCTTCGCCGGTAAAGTCGGTGCGGATGAAATCGGCGAATTCTTTCTGCAAGACATGCGCAAAATGGGCGTGACCATCGAAGTCCCCACTGCCGAAGGTCAAACCGGCACCAGTGTCGTCTTGATCTCAGACGACGCGCAACGCACGATGCTCACTCACCTGGGAGTCTCGGCCACTCTCGGTCCCGATGACATCAACGAAGACGAAATCAAAAAAGCCAAGTACGTCTATGTCGAAGGGTATCTCTTCACCGGAGACAGCACCAAAGATGCCGCCTACAAAACGATTGAGTTGGCTAAGAAGCACAACGTGAAAGTGGCGTTCACCGTTTCCGATCCGTTTTTGATCGGCCTCTTCCGCGACGAGTTCCTGCAACTCATCGAAGGCCCGGTTGACCTCCTCTTCTGTAATGAAGAAGAAGCCAAAAGCTTGACCGAAAAAGAAAACCCCATCGATTGTGCTCATGAAATTCACAAACACGCCGAGAACGTGGCACTCACCATGGGAGGCGACGGCTCCATCCTCATGCACAACGGCGATGTCATTCCCATCGAAAGCGTGCAGGTCAAAGCCATCGATACCACCGGAGCAGGGGACATGTACGCCGCCGGAGTCCTGTTCGGTATCACCAATGGATATACCTGGCGACAAGCCGGCCATCTCGCCTCACACGCGGCAGCAAGAGTCGTCTCACAACTCGGCGCCCGCCTGAAAGATAGCTTCACTGCGGAACAGATCCAAACCTTAATGTCCGAATCCGAGTTGAAGTCCTGAACTTCCATTGATCAAATCAACCGGCTTGCAGGTTGACTCGTCTGAGTTCTTATTGAGCGATGATAATGTCCTTCTCCTCCTCTGGAGGAGAAGATGCCCGAAGGGCGGATGAGGAGGTTTTATTGACACCTTTGCGCAATGAGAAGGTCTTGATTCTCTTTCTGCTTTCTAGAAAACTGTTCTTATGAGCAGAAAACGCATCGCGGGTGAGATCGCAAAAAATCATGCCAAACTCCTGCGCAAAAAAATGACAGGCACCGAGCAAAAACTCTGGGGGCTGCTTCGAAACCGCCGACTCAAAAATGAAAAGTTCCGACGGCAATATCCGATTGGCTCTTACATTGTTGACTTCTATCACGCCGGGCAAAATCTGGTTATCGAGTTGGATGGAGAAAGCCACAACGAACGAGGTCCGCAAGACATCAAACGCCAGCAATGGCTTGAGGCGGAAGGTTATCGAATTCTGAGAATCAGCAATGACGATGTCATCAAAGAAGAAGAAAATGTGCTGTTTGCGATTTTGAAAGCATTAGGAAAACCTCTCCCTCAATGAAACCTCCTCACCCCGTCCCTCTCCTCCTGAGGAGGAGAGGGTGGCCGAAGGCCGGATGAGGAGGTTTGAACGCCCATCCCCCAATCTCTTCTCCTCCTTTTGTGTCTTTTCGTGTTTTTTGTGGCCATCCCCCTTCCTCCAAACTTTCTCGTGGATCTCTCTGGTGTCTCCCATTACAGTGTGGACATTCGCACTTATTTGGTAGGGCAGACTCTGCCTGCCTTCCCCGTCATCACCGGAGATCCCACCATGCGTCGCACCATCTCGCAGCTCGCTCAACATATCCCGCTTTGTAGGGCAGGCTCCCGCCTGCCTTCCTCGATCATGGCAATCGCTTTCCTCATACTCCCCACACTGGCCCACGCCCAAAAAGAAGAAGCCCCCAAACCCGCCGTCAAACGGACCATCGCCGACCTCCAATACAGCGAACATAAATCCTGTACCCTCGACTTCTGGAAGGCCGCAGGCGATACGCCCCGTCCGCTCCACATCCATATTCACGGCGGTGGTTGGACCGGCGGCGATAAAACCATCGGCTGGAGCGCGGCCAAATTCTGGCTCGATCACGGCGTCTCTCACGCCAGCATCAATTATCGATTAACGGGCGAAACGCCGCTCCCCGCGCCAGTCCACGACGCCGCGTACGCGATTCAATTCATTCGTTCCAAAGCCAAAGAGTGGAACATCGACCCCGACCGTATCGTCCTCACCGGCGGCTCGGCCGGTGCCTGCACTTCGATGTGGATGCTCTTCCACGACGATCTCGCCGACCCGACCAGCGACGACCCCGTCAAACATCACTCGACCCGCGTGACGGCTGCCGCCGTCAATGCCGGTCAGGTCTCCATCGATCCCCCGCAATGCCAAGAATGGTTGGGTGACGGCGTCCTCTTACACCGCATGATCTGGACTTCGGTCGGTGCGAAAAACATGGCCGAAGCCTGGGCCAAGTATGAACAATACAAACCGCTCTACCAAGAATTCACCCCTTACAATCATCTCACCAAAGGCGACCCACCATTGCTGATGACGTACGGTACCGACATGTCCTTGCCGAGCAAGACCGCAGGCCACGGCATCCACCATCCGGTCTACGGCGTGAAGATGAAAGAGAAAGCGGACAAGCTGGGCGTCGAATGCCACCTCCTGATCCCCAAGCACTCGAAGTCGGACAAGTACGCCGACGCGAATGCGTTCTTGTTGGATAAGCTTGGGGTTGAGTGAGTGAGTTCGTTGATTTGTGTAGTTTGTAGGGTCCGCTGTGCGGACCGATGAGAGGCCGATGAGCAACCCGCACACAAACCGACATATTGAAAGCGAACGAAAATTTGATTGATTGCCGGGCGTTTCGGACGTCGATCAAAATTAACTCGAACCCGACACGACGAATCCATCACTGATAATGATTGATACATCACACGATGGTCCGCACAGCGGACCCTACGTCTTGTACTCAATACATCAAATCCATCACTCATAATCTTGCACCATCACGGCACGATACGAACATGTGCCGAAGTGTTCGGCTTATTTTCAATCGTGACTCAATAAGGCATCCTCCCCATGCCGAACTATCGACGGGCCTACATTCCCGGTGGAACATATTTCTTCACCGTGAAGGCGGAAAAAAACGCTCCCATTTTCGGACAATTGCCCGCCGTTGAATTGCTTGGAAAAGTTTTCCGGGAAACGCAATATCAATGGGAATTTGAAATGAACGCCGTCGTCGTGTTGCCCGATCATCTGCATGCGATCTTGACATTACCTCGCGGCGATGCCGACTACTCGAAGAGGTGGGGATGGCTGAAAAAGGAGTTCACGAAGAGATACCTGGCTTCGGGCGGCTTGGAACAAGAGACATCCCATTCCCGTAAGACAAATCGCCGGCGCGGCGTATGGCAACGACGGTTCTGGGAACATGCCATCGAGGATGAAGACGACTTCGAAGCCCACTTCGACTACATCCATTTCAATCCCGTGAAACATGAGTACGTGAAACATCCGGCTGACTGGCCTCATTCGTCATTCCATCGCTGGGTCAAACAAGGTGTCTATGACGAGGAATGGGGAGGGAGCGGATTACCACCTCAGAAAGTCCTCGACTTCAAGGGGCATGTCGGAGAATAATAAGATAATTGTAGGGTCCGCTTTGCGGACCGATGGGAGGCCGAGGAATAACCGACCCGCAAACGGATATGATGAACGCGAACTTAGTTGATTGCTGGGCGTCTGCGGACACCCAGCAACACTGACTCGAACCCGACACGTCAAATCCATCACTAATCATCATTGAAACATCTTGAAACGGGTGTTGAGTGTTCGGGGATGAGGTGCGGTTAAATCGAGTCGTGGGACTGATTCATACTGCATATCGGAAGAATAACGAAAGAACGATCATGACATTCACTGTGATACTCATCGTGGTTTTAGTGCTGCTTGGCTATTTATGGACCGAGGAGCAATCACATCAAGATTTCGACGAACAATGGCCGTCCATCGATGATGATGAGTTTTTACGGCGATGCGCGGCCGACACGCCTCCACAGATTGCTCTCGGCGTCCGTCGGATCGTCTCGGAACAGCTCAGCATTCCCTATCAGCAAATATACCCCGAGCAAAACTTTATTGACGACCTCAAAGCGGACTGAATTGGTTTTGCCGGATGTTCTCTTTTATTCTCAGAAGAGTCTTGTTGCAATTTATGGCTCATGCCAAACAGAGTCTGACCTGGAAGGTCGTACGATTGGGAGAGTCTCAGATTTCCTCAGGCGGTCCGCTTCTACGGATATTTTGGGGTAAATTCGGGAAAATCGGTGAACCTTGTCAGAAATGAGCATGTCGGTTCCTTTCCACGACAAGGAATGGCCGATATAATTGGTCCCCTTGCAGAAGTTTGAGCATGCCCACCAGATCATGCAAATTGCATCTTCTGCCAATGACGCGGGGTGGAGCAGCCTGGTAGCTCGCGAGGCTCATAACCTCGAGGTCGTCGGTTCGAATCCGGCCCCCGCCATTTTGATTTGCATAGAACCCCGGGAAAGATCGTTTTTCTCGGGGTTTTTGCATTTCCCGATTTCTCTTTGCGAGCCTCTGCGAGCCATTTCGGACGTTTGCTGCGTTGCATTTTGCGTTGCTTTTGGTGTGCCCGAAATGGCCTTATCAAAATGGTCCTCAGTCGTTTGGAGATAATGCTTGAGGGCAATCTTCGGTGAGTTTCCAAGCAAATTGACGCGTAGTTCGTGAGCGGAATATCGTCTAGATATCAGACGTTTTCAAGACGCACATTCAGAGCGAGCGTGTTTTGTGCAGCCCCCACCTCTTTATTACGACTTTGATCTTAGCCTTCCGATCCGTCAGACTCGGTTGGTAGATATTTTGGTGCGCGAGGTATGGTTTCGAGGGATTTATTATTCTGCTTACGCTGTTCACATTGCTGAGGCGTAGAAATCTTGATCGACATTCAACATCAAAAAGTATTACGAAACTTTCCATTGACGCGACTTTTATCCCCAATCCACTCGAATCGAGCAGATAACAATGTGCTGCGAGCGTCGGTTCTGAAATCGAAGCCATTTTCCGCCACCCGGTGAACACAAGCGTTAAATCCCAGCCAGGATCACTCTTAGGCTTCTGCTTTGAGTTCTCTGGGAAAACGCTGACCGGCTTTTGCGATTGCAAGAAGTCGTACGTCGGTAGATTGACTTGCGTTGGATGCAGTCGTGACGAATTCAGAAAGCTTTTTCGTTCTCTATTTCGGAGGCCATGTTTTTTGGCATCGGCATTAAACGGATTTTGCCGGGATAGAGCATATAGGTGTCATCGACGGAACTAGGACGGACACTCAATCCTTCCACCGTTTTATAAATCCACTTGCCGTAGTTCTGGATCGGACCGAAGGCAATCATGACGACACGTTTGGCCCGGATGATGTAGATTTTACCGTTGCGATCACACGTTTCGATAAAGCAGATTTCGGAGTAATCTTTCATCGTGCTGGAATTCCCGAGCCGTTGGTGCTGTTCCAAGTTGTATGTGTTCTAACTTAGTTCACGAGAGGCAGTCATTCGCATTTATTTTGAAGAATTCTTCGGGGGCTCTATCAACTCGTTGGGAAACTTAATTTCGCTCCGCGGATGAGATCGGTCGTGACGATTGTGCGATCAGCTTCAATCATCGTCCCAGTCTTCTTCATCATCGTCATCTTCGTCTTTCCAATTCCGCGACCAGACGTCTGCCGGGATCGGTGTCTCGACGGAACCTTTCAGCTCCCACTCCACCTCTTTGTCGTCGCTTGCTTCCACCAAAGTTTTCATGATGGCTTGCGGGGCGGTTGTTTTTAACTGTTCGCGAATCTCTTCGAGTTGCCGTTTCCATTTGTCGCGTTCATCCTGGTATTCGGGATCGCTGTCATCGGGCATGTCGAAGGAGGAGCCGGGATAGTAATCTTCGTCGAAGGACTGCAAAATTTCCTCAGCTTGCATTTCTTGATGAACGACGATCCCCTCATCTTCTAAGTCTTCCCACTGACTGCGCGAGAGTTCGGCTTCGTTACGATATCTTCGTAACGCTCGTTGAGAATGGAACTCCGAGATTGCTTGTCGCCATTGAAATTGAACTGTGTGGACATGCTCTGGCGTGCATTCGGTTTCGTCTCGCTCCGCAATGCGCCGAATCTCGGCTTCTGTCACCCCACCGCGAGCGATTCTCCAGTCCATTTCTTCGGCGTAAGCACGATCAAAAAATCTGGGAAACTCTTCGTCAGAAACCACAACCATTCCATTGCATGGTGCTTCCTGTAGAAATTTCTCTCGCATCTCTGCGAGCGATAACTGGGGGAAATATTTGATGGTTTTGTCCTCAGGATAATCCATTAACGAATCCTGATTGCTGCCGAACGTCCACGCAGAACCATCTTCGTAACGGCGGACCACATCACACCAGACACCAGCCATCGGATGATCGTAGACGACTCCATAAGTAGAAGTATCACGATCAACATAAGCCGTCATCGACAAAGGGATGTCTTCGATGTAATAGTCTTCGATCTTATCAAATCCGAGCGAGGCAAACTCTTCACAGTTTTGCTGAAACAAATCCTGATTCTCGGAATCCTCTTCTTCGTCGTCATCAAAAACGTCGCTCTTCTTCTTGAGCTTGATACGGAATGGAGGAACGCCGCCACCTCCGAGATTTTTCAGAAGGTCGGCGAATGTTCCGAATGCGGTTCGAAGCTTCCACTTGATGTACATCACGGCAGCTAGAATGAATAGAATGAGCGCAACGAAAATCGCCCCGACCAGTTGCAGAAAAAACATCATTGTCGCGGCTCCCGTCTGTGTTGGACGATTCGTGATTTGTATTGGAGTCGCCCAGGATTGATGAGTCAAATTATTTCACGAAAGTCAAATTAGAAATTCGCTTGAGAACGGGTATAGTAGAGGACTCTGACCGACACTGACGCTTTGTATTTGAAAATCACCCAATGAATCACTACGTCTCATTATTCCTGTTCTCAATCTTATTTCTGAATACATTCTCTGTAGAATCCGCCGATTCACTGAAACCTCTCGTTAACGATCTGCCCCCACAATCGGTGAAAGAGTTATGGGCCGATTACGATCCGCGTGCAGAGCCTCTAAAGACGACTCTCATTCGAGAATGGGTCGTTCAGGATGTTGTCATCCGTTACGTGATTTATGACATCGGGACGTTCAAGGCAACGCCGGCCCGGATGGCCGCTTTTTATGTATTCCCTCAAGAAACTGTTGGAAAGCTACCCGCGTTACTCCACATGCACGGCGGAGGGCAACGTGCTTATTTGCGTGGGGCGATTGAGTTCGCTCGCAGAGGCTATGCGGTCTTGTCGGTGAATTGGGGAGGTCGAGAGATGGAAACCGCGGAGACAGGTGACGCCAACACGAATTGGGGGACCGTTGATCCCACTCAAAGCAACGTGTCCGGTTATGCGAGCTTACTGCCAAAGGAGAACACAATTGACGCCGTAGAATCTCCCCGGAACAACAACTGGTTCCTACTGACTATTGGTTGTCGTCGAGGAATTACTTTTCTGGAACAACAAACGGAAGTCGATGCCGAGCGAATTGGCATCATGGGGCATTCGATGGGTGGACGACTCACGGGCCTCGTCGCGGGCAGCGACAAGCGAGTGAAAGCCGCGTCTCCCTCTGTTGGTGGAAGTGGATTTTTACAATACAACATGTGGGGATTGGCTGGTTCGGCGCGTCGTGTCAACGGCAGCATGGCGTTGTTTCGCAACACCATCGCGGGAGAAGCCTATCTTCCGCATGTGACTTGTCCAATTCTTTACCTGAGCGCTACCAATGATTTCAATGCGCCCATGGAATTTGTCGAGCAGGGAATGAAACAGGTTCCTCACGATAACAAACGCACGACGTACGCGATCCATTTGAATCATCGATTCACGCTCGATGCAGAAGTCTCTCGCAAATTGTGGTTTGATGCTCATCTGCAACATCGACTGACGATTCCCGCAACAGCGAACGCGGAACTCATCCTGAATCGTGACACCGGGATTCCCGTTTATCGTGTTAAGCCTGACATGTCGAGAGAGATTGCCAAGGTCGAAATTTACTATGGCTACGAACGCGACCCTCGGAATCGATTCTGGACAGCAGCCAAAATTTCAAAAAAAGGAGGCGTTTGGGAAGGTCAGTGCCCCGTTCATGATCTCGATGAACCGCTGTTTGTGTTGGGGAGTGTCTCGTATCGCCTGACAGAAACAGAACGCCGTGAAAACGATCCTGAGACATTTCTGCTCAGTGTTGCAGACAGTGTCTATCCGAAGGCGATGCAGGAAGCTGGCATTAAAGCGACGGAAAAGCATAGGCGTCTGATTGACGATTTCTCTCGGCGTTATCAGGACTGGTATCTGCTTTCAGGGAACAATCGTCATCATTGGTTCTTTTCAACTCGCAAGTTAGTCGATCCCAGATGGTCGGGACCAAAAGGCGGAAAATTGGTTTTCAATGTCAATACATTCGAATCTGATAACACTCTGGGAGTTCAAGTTGAGACGGATCGCTGGCGAAGTTACGCAAAGCGTCAACCAAAGACTTACACGGCTCTAATACCACTTCAGAATACGGGTCAGCATCATGTCGTACTGTCAGTGAACGATTTCCATACCGAGGCGGGAGAATCGCTTGCCGATTGGGACGGCATCACCGAATTGATTCTAAGTTCGGCAAAAAAATTGAAACCAGACGAAGAGAACTTGTCACAATGGAACGGAGCGATTCCAACTTTTGCCGACTTGCATTGGGAAGGTGGTAAAGTCATTACTCGTCCAAAACCATACCCTCAAAAAGATGGGAATAGCGATTCCACAGGCGGCCTTGCCGATCCGGAGTTTCTGAAAGCGATTGAAAAATCGCTGAAGTGAATCAATGGTTGTGTTTCGCGAAATTTCCTATAAGCCTGCAATTGCCCATCAAGAAGTAAACTGAAAGGAATAGAGATCGGCATCGTTTAAGACCACTCGCAAACGAACCGGTTTGCCTTGCAGGCGACTCACATCAGACCGTCCGCCCCAAGTGGCCGTACGATCAACGGTATCTCCAAAGATCAGATCGCTCTCCGACAGAGCAAATCCCTCATAGGGTGTGCCGTCCGGTTTTTGCAGTTCGACTTTTAAACTGCCCGCGGCCGATGTGGCAAAATTGAAGGTGAGTTTCGTACCTGCGAATTTCACTGGCTTGGTCAGTAATGCGTTCCCTTCATCGGCAGAACCGTTGACAGAAACAAATCCATCGAGACGCAACGTGTATCGACGTACCTCGCTACCCTTGCCGTGCCAGTAACTTTCCGTGGCATACAACGAGAGTTCATTCGCTGCCCCAGTCAGCACAGACTTTGTTTCCAACAGATGCCAGGCGATGTATTGATGCCCATAATGCCAGGTTTCAGGCCGCTCGGGACCGGGCCGCAAGAAGGCTTCATTCCAGCGATGGAATTTGGTGCCGTCTCGGCTCGACATGAACAGTGCATCGGTGATGGCGGTTCCATATCTCTCACTGGCGGCCGCTCTCATTTTCCGCTGTTCCAGTGCCGGGAGCGACTTCATCGACTCCGACCATCCTCGCTCGATATAACGAGTAGGGAAACCCACCAGCAGATGCGGAGCGCGATGGTACGGTTTGATTTGATTTGTGTAGAGTTCTTGAGGAGGTGAATCGACGTATGTCAGATCGGTGTACGGCTCCCAAGTCACGAGATCGTCAGAGGCAGCGGTTCGAATGGCACGAATGCCGCCCGGCTTCCATTCTTTATCATTGGTGACGCCCGCTGTGAAAATACGCCAATAGGCTCGATACTTTCCGATGGTCGGATCCCAGAAGGCAAGATTCTGTGAATCGAATGCGCCAATTCCGTTCAGAATCGGCTTGTCGGTCATGGGGGTCCAGTGAACTCCATCGGGTGATTGGAACGGTAACAAGCCATTCGGTTTTTGAGAACGAAAGATGGCTTTATACTTGCCCTCGGCGGGGGCATTGGGGTTTTCGTCTTTGAAGATCGCCGGGTGGCCGGCATCGAGATTGAGCGTCCCGACTGGGCCACTTGTCACCATGATGTTGTTCTGCTTGGAGCCTTCGAATTCGTGTAAGCCGAGATTTGGTTTTTCCCAGTTGATGCCATCCTTGCTCTCGGCGTAGCAGAGATAGAGGGGATGCCGGCCGGTGTTGAGTTTCTTTTCGGTCACTTCGAGATGCCAGGCTTTGTAATACATGCGATAGCGGTCGCCATCCTGGAAAACAGAATGATACCCGCTCCCTGTTCCTTCCCAGGGGGCATCATGTTTGAGGACGACCTCGCGGGGGACGGGGTGATGGAGTTGTAACTGTGTCTCTCCGACCAGATCTTCAATCAGGAAGTGGTCTACAAAAAGTTCTCGACGAGAGCCGATGTCGATGACATCATTTTGCACTTTTGCGGTGACTGTTTGGCCACCGACGGTGAGACCCCAAAGCCCAGCAGAGGCAACGGCTGAGGATTGGAGAAAATCACGACGAGAAAATTGGTCAGACGACGGCATCAATGAATCCTTTGAACAAAGAACAGTGACCGGGCTTTGAGGTTTGCGAATCTTCACGGTAACAAACCATAGGTCGCGATTCGATCATTTTCTGAGCGAAGTTATCACACGGTCAATTATCAACTTGTTCAGGATGCGAGTCCGCTGACGGTTTATCAGTGTCCATCCAATGCTGACATGGGACGATTACAGGATCACGGAACATATTTCGGCGTGATGGGGGAGGGACACCGACGAATCAGAAATTTCGCACATTCCTGACTGGGAATGGCAGATTGAACCACTCGCAATGTGCTACTGCGTTGTCTTTTTCTGCTCCAATTTGGAAGCCGTCATTTCAGGCGATTGATAGGAGACGCGAGGTTGAAGGCTCAAGACTTCAAATGTTTCCGTGTAATCTTTGGCTTCAATCGTAAACACCTCTCGTTCTCGGATCACAAACTGCTTTTGCAACTCGGCTTCCCAAAGAGGGAAGTTTTTCTTGGCCTCGCGGAGGCGGTACCACACGACGG
The DNA here is from genome assembly GCA_029243145.1 of Planctomycetaceae bacterium. Lineage (GTDB taxonomy): Bacteria > Planctomycetota > Planctomycetia > Planctomycetales > Planctomycetaceae > JABURQ01. The sequence goes on from JAQWSQ010000077.1 coordinate 68,330, forward strand.
CCCGATAAGTTTTGGTCGTGTCGAGTTGATCTCGTTCGGGTAATGTTAAAAAGTCGCCCTTTGTTTCGAGAGACTGCGAACACCGATAGGGGAAATGTTCCCACTCGGGTGCATACGCGGGGCTTCTCATCAGACAGTACAACGGCTTATCTGTTGAGGATTGTTGCCAAAGTTTGTGGGCAAACTCCCGGTGTTGTTGATAGTGGATTCGTTTGTAGGGTTTGTTGATATCTTGAACCATGACCACAACAGGAAGGATCGCTAAGATTCCCAACGAGATAAAAACCGAGCGTCGCTGGATTTGTGCCGGTCGGAATATTTCGAGGATCGCGACAAACCCCAAGCTAATGAACAAGCACGCCAGCGGTGCCAGATATTGCATTAAGCGAGCGTGACCGCCGAACGGATAACGCTGAATCGCGGAGGCGATGAGTGCGAAGAAAAGAACTCCCGCTCCCAGCATCACAATGTTGGCGTTGCGACGTTTGAAGAATAGGACAGACCCAACAACCAACCCCACAAAAGGAAGCGTAGCGGCTCCATGGTCCCCCCCCAACGGGTACTCAAAGCAATGGCTCGTACAAACTTTCAGAAACCAGAACGGAATCATCCAAGGCCGATCAAGAGGGAGGTATCCATCGACCCAGTATCGACCCATGATCTGCTCAAATTGAACATTGTAACTTTCAGCGGTGCAGGCAAAGTGCAACAGAAGAAATGTCGACAACAAACAGAAATTGAACAGTACAAACGAGACTCGTTCTTCGCCTGAACCTCGAACAAATGCGGGCATCAACAGTGATAAACTGATTCCCCCCCCCCCAAATGAAGACGGACGGAAATGAATATCCCAAGGCCAGAGGAGTGACGGCCGTTAAAACCAGCAGCCACTTCCATTGGGGGCTCTTCCAATAGGCAGTCACAATGGAAAGCAAGATGACTGTGACGAAAGTGTCAGCAGCATGGCGAATCGGATAGTAAGAGACAGAGAACACGGCGACTGCCATCAACAGCGGCAACCCTTTTAGATATTGTCCCGCGAAATGATAAAACACAAACAGACTGGCGATCCCGCAAACTATAGGAAATAATCGCAACGAGTATTCCGAAACGCCTGCGAATTTGATCACAACAAGTTCTGTCCACATGAACAATATGGGAGCCACCTGCCGGTTCGCCAGAGGTTCGAGCAGACCGAAAAAATCACGGTTGAGAAAATTCTCAACCAGTGCCATCTCGTCATTCCACAACGGGAAGCACAATAGGTAGCGGACGAGACGAACCGCCACCCCCAGGAACAGAAACATCAAGCATGCGCGTTTCCATCCCCCGTCAGTCAACAACGTATCCAGACGGCTTCCCAGTCGTTGATCAGCATTCAGAGTGTTGTGTTGTGATGGTTCGGCAACCGTACTCATCGAAGGACCATCCTGGTCATGTGTCTCAGGGGGGCAATATTCAGCGTTGCAGAAATATAGTGAACGAACCGCAATGGGTAAACGGCAAACAATTGCCGGTTCAACGTGACAAATCAATCAGCCCTCTCGAGGTTAAGTCCCTCTAGAGAAGCCATTTCGGTCGTTTTCAAGAGAGACGAGTTTAATGGTTAAACGGGTGAGGGTGGTGCCATCATCGTGTTCCTGGGTTCTCGCGAAGATTTTGATTAGAGATTTTGTGTTCGCTGGCGTAGTATTGGACATGTGCTCAATTTAGACAACATTCTTGGCTGATTGCCGATCACATTTTGATGTTCTAGCGACTTTTACACACCACACCATCAAGGATAACACTCCATGACAAATCCTCAGCAAACAACACGCCGTCAATTTATTCAGGGGATGGCCGCCACCGGGTCCGCCGGACTCTTCCTCTCCAACGCCCATCGCGCGGTTGGTTATCAGTCGCCCAATGAACGACCGGTCTTTGCGACCATCGGACAGCGCAATCAGGGAAGAACGATCACGAACAAATCGTTCAAATTCGCTGACTTCGCGGCACTCGCCGATGTCGATTCTAAAGTCCTGGGTGAAAACCTTGAAAACGCATTGAGCAAGCAAGGCAAAAAACCGGATGGGTATGCCGACTACCGCAAAATTCTTGATCGCAAAGACATCGATGCCGTCATGATCGCGACTCCCGATCATTGGCACACCAAAATCGCCGTCGAAGCAATGCTAGCCGGTAAAGATGTCTATTGTGAAAAACCACTCACCTTGACAATCGCCGAAGGTAAGTTGATCGAAAAAGTGGTCAAAGAAACCGGTCGCGTTTTCCAGGTCGGCACAATGCAACGCACCGAGTCGGGACAACGCTTTTTGCAAGCCGTCGCACTCGTGAAGAGTGGCCGCATCGGTGAGATCAAAAAAGTCACTTGCGGCATCGGTGGTTTCGGACCATCGCCAAAAATTCCCGTTGCTACGGTCCCCGAAGAAATCGATTGGGATGTCTGGCTCGGACCGGCTCCGAAAGTTGAATATCGTGCTTTACCGGAAATGCGCAAAGGTTATGGCGGCGGCGTGCCACTTTATAGCAACTGTCACTATTCCTTCCGTAATTGGCACGAATACTCGGGCGGTAAACTGACTGACTGGGGCGCTCATCACGTCGATATTGCCTGTTGGGCACTCGGTGCCGGCGATACCGGACCGAGCAAAATCACGCCACTCAATTACAAACTCGCCGTGGAATATAAAGATGGTTATCCAGTCGTCGATGACCAGTATAACATCGCCACCAACTTCAATATTCAGGCCGACATGCCAAACGGCGTCGAGATGCTCATCACCGACGAAGGTGATAACGGCATCCTCTTTGAAGGCACGAAAGGTCGCTTCTTCGTCAACCGCGGCAAGATTGTTGGTGCACCTGTGGAAGCCCTCAAAGACAATCCGCTGCCGGAAGGTGCGATTGAAGAAGTTTACGGCGGCCCTGTGAGTGAGAATCACACCGCCAACTTCATCGAAGCCATGAAGTCTCGCAAGCAACCGATTTCCGATGTCTGGTCTCACAACCGGATGTTGGAGATCTGCCATCTCTCGAACATTGCGATTCGTCTGGATCGTGAACTCAAATGGGATCCGACAAAGCGTGAAGTCATCGGTGACGAGCAGGCCAACTCGTTCCTCTCACGCGAATATCGCAAAGGTTACGAAATCAACATGTAACCTGCGGAAGATGAAGACGCTTGATTCAAGCCTCGTCTGGTGAAAACTGGACGAGGCTTCTTTGATTGCATGATGCGAGAATTTGTCGTCCCAACCAGTCGTCAGGCTTTTTGGATCAGCCTGCTGTTTCACTCAAAGTTGCCTGAGCTTTTCCACGCGACCGCCATAAGAACAGAAGCCCGGCCAAAACAATCACGAGCCCCGTGCTGATTATCCAAAAAAGATTGAACTCGGAACTGATGGGTGATGGAAATTTGAGGTCTGGCACAGGTTCGGGCGAGGCATTTTTGTAGCGCTCATTCAGAGATTCTCTCATCTCTGCGAGAATCTCTTGATGTTCGGAAGAAGTAACGAGATTGACGTGCTCCTGTTGGTCGTTTGAAGAAGTCGAATGATGGTCGATACTCGTGGTCGTCAATCACGAGTTCAATCCGCTGCGTGGAATGATCAATCGAGAACACCCCAAGCGTACGCCGATCACGACCAAAACAGCATGCGATGATTGTCTGTGTGTCTGATCGGAGGCGTGTATAAGTCCAGTGGACGCCGTGGCGTCGCGCAGCCTTGTAGCTGTTTTTAACATGTTCAGCGACACTGGTCTCCAAAGGCGTCTGGATTACATCGCAGGATGCGAACGACGCGTTGTCATACAAACGACGTAGAATCGGGGGATCACTGCCGGAATATCGAACGGCTTCTACGCACGAGACGATTACAGCACTGCATGCGTTCTCCACTTCTTCCTCGGTGTGAGGCTGTCTGGCGAAGAAGCATCCGTCATCTTCGGTTGTGGAATACGGACGCCCCATCAATTCTGGGGCTTCATAACAGGGCGCTTCACATGCGATGCAACAGTCTCGTTCGACGTAGAAGTCCCCCGGTGCGTTGTTTGGATGTCGTTCGGTATCAGGCATGCGAGTCCTCTTGGCTATTGCCGCCTAACTTGTACTTATGCGGAGTATTTCTGACTACGAATAGTCATCCACCAGAAACTCACTGTCAAGAATCTTTCGGCTGAGACGCAGCGGTTCGTGAGTCATACCACGCCACCGAAACAACGATGACCAGACCGACCACCAATCCCGCTGCAACGCCTTGCGTTACACCAAGTCCCAGTCCGGCTTGCGACGTATCAATCGAGATCTCGGGAGGGATCCGAAAGACGGTGCGGTAATAATCGGGAGCGACGGAACCGAGAAGATATCCCATAACGGCCCCAAGGAAACCAAATACAAGACCACTGGCGATTGTGATGACGAACCCGCGCACGACAGTCATGTTTCCCTCTTTCATTTGGCGGATTTGTTGTTACATAAAAATATTATGAGTATGATAATTTGCTTATCGTCAATGAGTAGGAACCGGGAGTCAAGAATTATTCGGCATCAACGCAGTTGTAAGACGAACTCCCGTTTACTGATTCACCTCACGGTTTCCGAAGATCGAGACAAACAATCTCGTTGTCGTCGCGGAGGTAAACCAAGCCGTCGGCGAGGGCCGGTGCTTGGCGAGTCTTGCCGATGACCGTGGCGCGACCGATCTCTTGAAACTCCTCACGGTTGGCACGCACTAGGACGAATTCTCCCTTCATCGTGGAGATCAACAGTTTTCCGTCGGCCGCGATGCCGTTCCCTTTACCAAACCGAATTTTCTGCCATTGTCGATCTCCCGTCTTGGCGTCGATACAGGTCAAATGTGTCAGCGGTCCTGCACTGCCACCGTTGTCGAAACCATAAAGGTATCCATCGAGGAGCATTGAGGTTTGCCATTCATTACGAAGGACACTTTTGCTCCCTTGCGAGGCCCAAGTTTCCGTGACATCGAATTTGTCGCCGTTCGGCTTGAGTCCAAGCAGAGTGCAGCCGTGGTTCTCTCCCGACGAAATGAAAACTTGTCCGTCGATGGCGAGAGGTGTCGCAATATTGCATTCATAGTCGGTGATATACGGATATCGCCAGAGCAGGGCTCCCGTATCGGGGGCGATGCCGAGAACCGAACTTCCCGTGTAGGTGACGAGTTGATTTTTCCCGGCGATCTTGAACAGTGCCGGTGAAGAATAGCCGGCAGGATCGGAGCCGACCGCCCACGCTTTTTCTCCGGTCTTAATGCTGAAAGCGGCCACAGTCCCTTGGGACGCGCCGGCAGTGACGATGACTCGGTCATCCACAACGAGGGGAGAGCAAGCCATCCCGTAGTCGGCGATTTTTCCTCCCAATTGATTGACCACATTTTGTGACCAGAGAATCTTGCCGGACTCGAAGTTCAGAGCGACGAGGATACCTTCGCCCGTGAATGCGAAAATCTGATCATCGACAATAGCGGGCGTCGCACGTGGACCGTTTCCCATGCCGTTGGTGTAGGCGGGAGCGACGGGAGTTGCCCAATTTGTCTTGCCGGTTTTGGCGTCGAGAGCCATGACAAATTGTTGGCCCGACCTCTGAACCAGCGTGACAAGCATTCCCCGGCTGATAGCGAGTCCCGACATGCCGACTCCACCGGGGACACGGAAGACTTCCGGCAAGCCGTCGGCAGGCCACTCATCAATGAGTCCCGTTTCGGCAGAGATTCCGTTTCGATGTGGGCCGAGATGTTGGGGCCAGTCGGCAGAACGGGCTGGAATCACCATCGCCGTGAGCAACAACAGAAATACGGTCGAAATCAGACAGGAGTATCGACTGTGGGGGAGTGTCGTGAAGCGAGGCATGGCGATCATCCTTGTCGGCGGTGACGAAAAAATTGTCTTATCAGACTAATCAGTCTACCACGCCGATCTGCCGATTCCAGCGCGAGTTTTCGAGGGTGTGACGCTTTGGGCAGATCTCTCAATGACCACTGCGATCCTTCGAGCGGGCGGATTATTTTAATGTCGACCAACAACAACGCGATTTCTTGTCCTTTTTATCCGCGACATCAGTCAGACGCCATGTCCTCTCCCGCGTGAGCATGTGAGCTTACTTCACCGTAATGTGATACAATCTCAGGAACACTGATGACCGCTAATTATCACTGATCAGTTTCAAAGTTTCTGATGATCGCTTATTAGCGAAGATGAGTGTTCTCCGAAATCGACGACGCGTGTTGTTATACCAGCACCGTCTGACGAGCAAACAAGGCTACCCTTCATTCCAACCTCCTTGTTTTTCTCTGTGCCTTCGCGCCTCTGCGTGAGTCAACTTCTTTCACTGGGGATAT
>JAQWSQ010000196.1 GCA_029243145.1 Planctomycetaceae bacterium
AGGCATCATGAACGCTGTTGTTCCAAAAGCTGTCTGGCAACATTGCGATTCTCGAGATAGGCGCGCATCGGTCTTGATGATCAAAGGTCGCATTCAGCGGCGTGGTGAAGTGGTGCATCTCTTGGCAGAACAGCTGGCAGCCTGGGACGAGAGCGATGCTGGTGAGCCATCGCTTGTTGGTTTACCAAGAATGTCACGAGATTTTTGTTAGAATACTAATCAAGTGTTTTAGGCATTCTCGGCGTCCGTGGCGATTGTTTTGTTATTGTTACAGCCTCTTGGATGTAGCGTCTTATGAAAGAAAAAGCTGGCTATGATGCCGTCACATTATTCTACCGTTATAGAAACTAATTTACCCATCGGAACACCGATTCGTGGCAAGGTCCGAGACTGTTACCAGTTGCAATTGCACGACGAACCTCACATGCTCATCGTGAGTACAGATCGAGTGAGTGCCTTCGATTGGGTCTTGCCGACACCAATACCTGACAAAGGCAAAATATTGACGGAAGTTTCAAAATTTTGGTTTGACTGGTTGTCAGAACAGGATCAGTCCATTCCACATCATCTTGTGACGACAGATGTTGATGAGATGGGGCTTCCTGCAATGGTTGATTTAGAACTGCTTCGTGATCGTTCAATGCTTGTAAAAACTGCTGATGTGATTCCATTTGAATGTGTCGTGCGCGGCTGGCTTGCTGGTTCAGGTCTTCTTGAGTATCAGAAGTCGGGTACCGTCTGCGGTATTTCTCTCCCATCCAATTTGCGTGCAGGTGATAGGCTGCCAAGTTCTGTCTTCACCCCTGCGACGAAAGCAGTTGAGGGACACGATGAGAATATTTCTTTTGAAACCATGGCGAAGTCTCTGGGTGAATCCCTCGCATTGGAGTTGAGGAAGCAAAGTATTGCAGTGTATGAGAAGGCATCAGCCGTTGCGGAAAGGCAGGGTATTGTTCTTGCTGATACAAAATTTGAGTGGGGCTATGATAAAAATGGTCAATTGATGCTGATTGATGAGGTTCTCACTCCAGACAGCTCTCGGTTTTGGCCGTCTGGGTCAGTGGGAAAGGGAAATGTTCCAGAGTCCTTTGATAAGCAATTCGTCCGTGATTGGCTGGCTTCCTGTGACTGGGATCGAACAAGTCCCCCCCCTCCTCTACCGCCAGAAATAGTCGACGGTACGCGGCAGAAGTATCTCGATGTCTGCCAAAGACTTACAGGGAGTCTGCCTTGTTAGAGGCTGGATGACACTCTATGGTCAAAAGGACCTGATGATTAGAATGTAACAGAGACACAGGCTTGATTTTTCGTTGACGCAGACTCAATTTTGCGTTGACGCAGGCTTGAGTTTTCCTTGTCGCAATATTGTGTTGCGTATTTCATTTTTTACACCTCTCAGATTATAGATTTTCTCATGCTTCGATATTGGACTGCTGGCGAATCTCATGGGCCGGCACTAACTGCCTTGGTAGATGGTTTTCCAGCAGGACTTCCTGTTGATAGGGATGTTATTGACAGTGAGTTACAACGGCGTCAGGGAGGGTATGGCCGCGGTGGACGACAGCGTATCGAGACAGATACAGTGACATTCTTGTCGGGTCTTTGGAGAGGTAAAACACTCGGTAGTCCGCTAGCGTTGCAAGTAATTAATCGTGATGCCAAGATCGAACGGATGGATGATATTGAACGTCCTAGGCCCGGGCATGCAGATTTACCTGGTGCCATAAAACACCTTGGTGGAGTTCGTCCTGTATTAGAGCGGGCAAGTGCCCGTGAGACCGCAGTTCGCGTCGCGGCTGGGGCACTTGCACGTCAATTATTGGCCTTGTTCGGAATAGAGGTCGCGGGCTGGGTGACTGAGTTAGGGGGCGTTGTTCTCGGTGGCCGTGATGGCGACCTTCCGGAGTTGCGAGAAATTCGAAACTCGAGTGAGGTTTACTCGCTCCATCCGGAGCAAGATGATCGCATTAAGAATCTTATTGACAAGATTGGGAAAGATGGCGATACGCTTGGCGGAGTCGTTGAAGTGCGTGTAGATGGACTGCCTATCGGCCTAGGA
>JAQWSQ010000205.1 GCA_029243145.1 Planctomycetaceae bacterium
GTCAACGCGATTTGTCCCGGACCATTTTTAACTCCCATGAATGTCCCCATTGCGGATACCGAAGAGGCGAAGAAGTTCATCATCGGAGCCGTCGCGATGGAACGCTGGGGAGACCTCGCGGAAATTCAGGGAGCGGCGATCTTTCTGGCGAGTGCCGCGTCAAGTTTCATGATCGGATCCATGGTGACGGTCGATGGCGGTTGGACAGCCCGATAAATCTGGAGGAGACAGAATGAAACCTTTCGTAACGATGATCATCTTGATTGCATGGATGACAAGTCCGGCGACTGCCCAAGTGATCCAGCAACCTGTTCTTGGCGTTAACTCGGTACAGACTGTGGTCTCGGTTCCTGATCGCGGATCGGCATTTCTGGGAGGAGTTTCGAGAGCCCGGACCTCGTCGAATCAGTTTGGTTTTTCACCGTTCGGCTCATCGGACGGGCGAGGATTTTCCAATTCGTCACAAAGAGTTTTTGTGACAATCCATGATTTTAAAGAAGCCGATCGGCAATTGTTGTCGGCTGAGAGACAGCGTACAGAGACTTTTCGAAATCGTCGGGCCAGAAATGCCTGGCATCAGATCAGCAAAGAATAAGACAATCACTTCATTAGTGTCTCGTTATCACAAGAGATTATTTCAGAAATCTGAGGTTTTGAAAAATTCGGTCAGTATCGATCATCTTGCCAACCTGCACCCCGTCCCTCTCCTCCTCAGGAGGAGAGGGACGGGGTGCAGGAAGCTCTGAATATGATCACGTCGAAAAATAAACAAACAACCAGATATGATCTCATCTCTGTAATACACGACACTATGACTAAGAAGGATTCGCCAACTGCACATGCAGCTTGTCGAATCGTTCACCGCGTGCGTTATAGAGGTAGAGGTCACATTTATCCTGGACCCAGATCGCCGTCAAACGAACCGAGCGAGGGCCGTGCAAAACATACTGGCGGCCGCATTCACGACCTCCCTGTACCAAACGAAATTCCGTTAAGGGAAACTGATCGGCCAGCAAGTTTTCACAACTGCCAAGTTTTTGCATGACTAATTCACGCAACTGTTGAAATGATGAAGCCGTCACTATGATCTCACTACATAAAACAAGTTACTGGAGGGTCAATCTCGTTGATCGTCGTTAGAGTCTGTTGATACAGAATCCATTCCGGCAAGAACTCTTATCGACAGGGTTCTATCCCCGGCAAAGGGGTTTTCTTTTCTCGACTCATGATCGGATTGACTCTCGACTTTTCACCAGCTCCCACAATCGGAACTGAACAAATTATTTGAACAGCCTCTAAGCCCTGAAAAACTCAAAAGACACACGCAAATCATTCGTTGACAATTCGGAAGCCGTAATTTAACAACGAGCCTGACGAACAGTGAAGCTTTAACGGTTGCTCCAGTTCTTATAGAATTCACACTACCTGAAAGGGATAACGTGCCGCAGATTGACACTGATTCACTCCGAAATTTCTCAGCAGCTCTCCTCGAAGCGGGCGGGGCCACTACTCATGACGCAGCAGTCGTCTCCGAATCTCTGGTTCAGGCGAATCTGCGCGGACACGATTCTCATGGCGTCATGCGAATCCCGTCCTACCTTCAAAACGTTGCGAATGGACGGATCAACCCCGGACAATCACTGGAAATCATCAAAGAGTCTCCCGGCGCAATAGTAGGTGATGGTGGCTGGGGATTTGGACAAGTCATTTCGCATGAACTGATGGATCGCCTGATTGAAAAAGCCGCGACTCAGGGCATCGCGAGTGGAACATTACGCCGCACAGCCCATATTGGTCGCTTGGGAGAATACGCGGAACTCGCTGCCTCGAAAAACATGGCTTCCATGATCATTGCCAACACTCATGGTGCCGCTCATCGGGTCGCTCCGGTCGGAGCCAAATCGCCTCGGCTCGGGACTAACCCCATTTGTATGGGAGTTCCGGGTGGTGAACACGGCCCGTTCGTGATGGACTTTGGAACCAGTGCCACCGCAGAAGGAAAAGTTCGTGTCAAAAAAATTGCCGGCGAACAGGTTCCCCCCGGATTGATTCTCGACTCTGAAGGAAACCCGTCGACCGATCCGCATGTCATCTATGGCGACCCTCCGGGGACGATCCTGCCAATGGGAGGTAATCAAGCCTACAAAGGATTTGGTCTCGCGTTCATGATCGAAATGCTGTCCGGTGGATTATCGGCGGGTCAATGCTCCTTCCCAGATCCTCCTGCGCCGTTAGGAAACTGTGCGGTGTTTGTGCTTTTTGATCCCGAAATGTTTGGGGGCTTTGACCACTTACATCGGGAAGTCTCGCAACTGGAAACTTACGTCCGCAGTTCACCGGCTATCGATCCCGCAAAGCCTGTGACACTTCCCGGAGATCCCGAACTCCGCACTCTGGCCACTCGAACTGAGACTGGTATTCCTCTCGATGAAGGAAACTGGAACGCGCTCACCGATCTTGCCAAAGAGTTGAACGTGACGATTCCTGCTGGAGAATAATCATGACAGAAGAATCGATTCCTCAAGTCGACCATCGACTCTACGTCCCGTTACCCGATTCTTGGACGGCACATGCCAAACGAGACTCGGTGAAGGAATATTGTTACACCAAATCAGTTGGAGAAGAACACTTTCACTTGTTGATGAAGGGAGAAATCTACCTGATTCACCAAGACGAAAAATACTGTTTGAACTGTGCCTTGAAACAGGAGGCCGTCACAAGGGACCGCCTGCACTGGAAACGATCCTGAACAATGTTCACGTGTCGCTGAGCCCTAAAACAAAGTATTTTCCCGGATTGATAGTGACGATCATGACGACATTCCCTACCCTAAGTGATCTGTAGATGAATGTGTCGTGAGATTCTTGAACAATTTCAATTTCCAGCTGTAACCTGGTGGAACGAATGTCAGAAGATACGAACACCCCTGAAGAACTTCTGAAAGTGGCCCAAAAGCTGTTTCGAAAAAAACAGTTCGAGAGTTCCATTGCTGTTTTTCAAAATGTGCTCTCGCTTGAATCCAGTCATCTCAAAGCGCTCCGAGGTCTCGCAGCGGCACACGCACAGCTCGGCCAAATTGACCCAGCCATCGAACAGTATCAAAAGCTGACTCAAATTGATTACTCGAACGGCGTTGCCTGGCTGAATCTCGGCGCGCTCTTAAACTCTCAGGAACGATACCAAGAGGCCGCGAAAGCCATTCGTGCAGGCTTGCTGAAAGAGAAAAAATCGGTCCTCGGATATCTGTATCTGGGTGAAGCTCACTTGGGGCTCAATCAAAATTCAATGGCAATGACGGCTTTCAAAGAAGCCATCAAAATCGATCCCGATTTGTTAGAGGCGAACCTTTATCTGGGTCGCATCTATCTAGAAATGAAGAGTCATGCTCAGGCCATTCGTCATTTCGAGCATGCCGCCAAGACGCATCCTGATTCGCAAGAGGCGTCCCAAGCATTACGTGAAGCTCGTCAAGGCAAAGAAGACAACCGCGACGCGGTCAATCCTTTTGGACGATTGGTCGATATGGACAACATGGGCCTCAAAGGCAATATTGTCATGAATCGCGAACTGAGCCAGAAAGAACAACTTCATGACCGCCAAATGATTGGCAACCTCTCTCGTGACTTATTAGTCGAAACTGAGAATTGTATCCTCGGTGTGAAGAACGAAGTCGAGCCGGCTTTACTCACGATTTCCCGAACCTTGGCAGAAGGTGGAGAGTCACCGGCAAATTTGCTTTCCTCAATCAAGAAACTGCAAGACGCGATCACTTCTATCAATCAAAAACGCAAAGAGATGCGATCCAAGGTGACGCTTATTCGAGGACATGAAGAGATCGTGAACACACCCGAATTCGGCGGTGAATTAGGAATTCCATCGTCATTTCTTTCCAATTTCGATGATGGTGATGACGCTCAATCAGTCCTCGATGACTGAGATCTCCAGGTTCTCCATTGAACTCGACCTGTCTTTGGAATCTCAATGATGACGGCACCGTCTCGATGGGTGACGTATAATTCCTCTGCCTCAGCGTAAATGTCTTCCAGATATTCGAGTTCGAGCCGATAGCCAGAAAACACGACCACACGTTTTGGTCGGCACCACTTGGCCAACTCAGCCGTGTTGGCGGCTCGGCTTCCATGATGGGGAGAGAGGAGATAATCCACGCTTCCGATGGATTGATCCATCAGTGATTCCAGACCTTCGGCTTCGACATCTCCGGTTAAGAGGATTCGTTGTCCTCGACAAGTGAGTAACAATACCAAACTGGCCGCATTATCGGAGGAATATCGGAGCCCCT
>JAQWSQ010000210.1 GCA_029243145.1 Planctomycetaceae bacterium
GAATGGGATAAAAAGCAAAACCTGCCGAAAGGACGTGGCGTGGGGATTGCCTGTGTCCGTTCATTTCTCGGTTATACAGGGCATGTGGTTGAAGTCGAAGTGACCAAGGAGGGTACGGTGAAGATCCCGAATGTCTGGGTCTCTCTTGATTCCGGCACGATTGTTAGCCCGAACCGCGTTCGCGCGCAGTTGGAAGGTGCCGCCAACATGGGAGCGACACAAGCGTTGTACGGAGAAATCACGTTCACAAATGGGGTTGCCGATCAATCGAACTACGATACCTATCAAATGACGACTCTCATCGATGCGCCGCGGAATATCCATATGGATGTCGTGGAGAGTGAAGCTGCCCCATCGGGAGTGGGAGAGACTGGTGTTCCTTCGTTTGCTCCTGCTTTGTGTAATGCCATCTTCGCGGCTACGGGGAAGCGAGTTCGAGACTTGCCAATTTTAAAGCATGACTTGTCCTGGTCGTAGGCAGCCGAATGACGCAAATGATTTTCGGAAGTTCTTCATGAATCCCCTTCGCATTATGGCTGGTCGTTTATTGACCATGGTTTTGGTGAGTGTGGTATTGAACATTCACTCGGCCATGGCTGATGATCGACCAAACATCGTTCTGATATTTACTGACGATCAAGGCATCAGCGATGTCGGTTGTTACGGTAGCGAAATTCCCACGCCTCATATTGATTCACTGGCGAAAGACGGTCTGAAATGTACGTCTTGGTATTCGGCTTCTTCAATCTGCACACCGTCTCGGTATGGGTTGTTGACAGGGCAGAATCCGAGCCGGTCTCAAGATCAGTTGTTGGGCGCGTTGATGTTTTTGGGCGAAGAGGACGCTCAGCGTGGATTGCAACCAGGAGAAACGACGATTGCCGAAGTTCTTCATGGTGCCGGATATCAAACCGCTTTGCTGGGGAAATGGCATCTGGGGCATGGCGCGAAATCGTTCCTACCGACACAACACGGCTTTGATCTGTTTCGTGGGCACACTGCTGGCTGTGTGGATTACTTTACGATGACCTACGGTGTTTTGCCCGACTGGTATCACGGCGAAGAGCATGTCTCTATCAACGGTTACGCGACTGATGTGATTACTCAGGACGCGGTTCATTTCCTGCAGAATCAAAAATCGAGTGATAAACCGTTCTTTCTTTATCTCTCGTATAATGCGCCACATTTTGGGAAAGGGTGGAGTCCCGGTGCGGGAGAAACTGTCAACATTATGCAGCCGCAAGCCAATGATTTGAAACGGGTTGATTTCATCGATGATAAGATTCGAAGGGAGTTTGCCGCGATGACTGTGGCACTCGATGATGGAGTCGGCAAAGTCTTGAAGACAATCAAGGAGAATGGTTTAGAAGAAGAGACTCTGGTGGTGTTTCTGACGGATCACGGAGGTGACCCCGTTTATGGTGGGAATAATCTTCCTTATCGAGGGGATAAAGCGACTTTGTTCGAAGGGGGATTGCGTGTGCCGGCAATCTTTCGTTGGCCGGGAAAAATTAAAGCCGGCAGTACAACGAATGAGGTATTAACATCACTCGATCTCTTTCCGACCTTCTGCAAACTCGCCGATGTGGATGTCACGAAACTGCGTCTGGATGGTCTTGATTTGTCAGACGTGATTCTGCGTCAGAATCAGATCGCAAAGCGTGATTTGTTCTGGGAACTCGGAGCTCACAAGCGGCTTGATCGTGGTGCCTGGACTTCTGTTCGTAGCGGAGATTGGAAATATCTTCAAGATGCCGATGGCATTGAGTACCTATTCAATCTCCAGAAAGATCCCTACGAAAAAGAGGATTTGTCCGGACAGAAAACTGATGTCTTTCTGAAAATGAAATCGCGTCGAGATGCGTTGGTTCGGCAATATCGACCTCAACCGACCTTGGTCGAGTGATTTCATGTCTTTCTTTGAATAGTTGGTTTTACCGGGGTAAACGCATTACTTAATGGTCTGTTTCGATTCCCCCTCTGTATTTGAGATTGTACTGGGTGGCGATGAAGGTTGGCTGGACTCCCCGCCGAACCGGGACGACAAACCGATCCTCTTGACGGGTTTCTTGGGAAAATCTATCTTTCCCGGCATTTACTCTCACGCTTCCAGAAATAAGGCTGCATTGTGGATTCAGACGTTGCCCAAAACTCTTCCCGATCATCACGCTGGTTGGCTTTGTGGGAAGTTGTTGCAGTGGTCGGTCTCATTGAAGTCTATCTCTGGTTCCTCAAAGGAACATCTCACAAACTGTCCAAGAATATGGTCGTGATTTCCATTGTGGCCGCGGTGGGATTCAGTTTTTGGAATCACCGACCTCAATTGCCCGAGAAGACGTCTCTTGTGCAGTCATGGTTAAAAATACTTGTGGGTTCAGTGCTACTTGCTTCAATCCTCATGCTGTGTGCGTGGGGCTTGGGTGTTATTAACGTCGACTCTTACTCAAGTTTCTGGGCGAAATTTCTCAGTGACCAAACATGGTGGAAGCGAAAAGTTGGAACCGTTGTTGCCCAGCAAATTGCCTTGCAGCTTTGTCTTCTACCTGCTTGTATGACTCTCTGCAAAAGTCGATGGAAAGGAATTGCCCTCTCGTCATTTCTCTTCGGGATGATTCACTCTCCTAATCCGTATCTTATGCTGATTACCATTGCGGGAGGATGTTTCTGGTGTTGGATGTGGCTCGATTCACGCCGAATGATGCCTCTGATCTGTTCTCACTTACTGCTGGCGATTTTGGCGCAAGAGTATTGCAATGATGCTCTCTACAATATGCGTGTTGGGGCCAAAGTATTGGATCTTTTCCCGCAGAGCGTTCAGTCGGCCTCGGGTGAGTCTTTCATTAACGACCCTATGCTGCTGAGTGGTGAATGGAATGCATTGAAGATCGAAGGGGATGAAGTGACTTGTCACTGTTGGCCCGTTGATGTCCGAGAGCGGCAATTGATCGACGAACTGGTTGTGTACACCGCTGTCGATGAGGAATTGTCTCGTTTTCCTGTCGAGCGAGTTCACAGTGATTATACACAAGAGGTTTATGGTCCCAATGTCCAAGAGGCGGGGTTTCGTCTTCGTCTTCCGCTCAAATACTTTCGGAGCGCAGTGGAAATCTATGCATATCGTGACGGGATTGGATATTCCAGATTAGTTTATATGCCCGAAAAATCGCCAGACAAAAAATGCAATCCCTATGTGGCTACCAGGCGGAGGGCGAGAGAAGAGCAACTTGCCACAGCACACAAAAGGAACGTGCATTGAGAGAGTCTGTGATTAAAAATTCTATTTGAGATCGTTGTTGCGGACATCGGTGAGTTTGTCTGCTATTTTGCGTTTGAACTCTGCAACTATATTTGCGTGGGTCTCTTTCTCGGCCAGATTGGTAAACTGCTGCGGATCATTCCGCATGTCGAAGAGTTCAATACCACTCTCCGCTTTTTCACCATATTGGATATAGGCCCAGTCGCGTTCTCGCAGCAGAAACCCTTTTCGCATTGGGGCGACCGATAATGCTGCCTTGCGGAGACTCAGCGTTTCGTGATCCAAAATGCTGGAAATATCGATTCCCTGAAGTCGTTCTGGAACTTCCAGGCCACATAGTTTGGCCGTCGTTGGATAGAGGTCTAGCAACTCGACAAGAGAGTGGCTGACATTGGGGTGCTTGCCGGGAACACTGATGATCAATGGCACTGCTGCAGATTCATCGCGTAAGCTCACCTTGGCCCAGAAGTCGTGCTCTCCCAGATGATATCCGTGGTCGCTGGTGAAGATGATTACCGTATTGTCGAGGAGACCGGCGTCTTCGACGGCGTCTAAGACCTTCCCGACTTGTGCGTCCATGTAGGCGACAGATGCATAATATCCTCCGACTGCTTTTTTCTGACGGCGGATGTCCATCTTCATATTGATGCTGGTTTTGTAGTTGATTCCCGGCTTGGGGATATCATCCCAGTCACCGGGGAATTTCTGAGGAAGCTTGTTTTTCTCATACGGTAAGAAAGGTTCGTAGTACGAACGTGGTGAGACAAAAGGAACGTGAGGTCGTACGAAGCCAACACCAAGCCAGAAAGGTTCGTCTTTGTGTTTGTGAATCAATTCGACGGCTTTGGCTGCCGTCTTTCCATCGGAATGGACGAGGTCGTCTCCGTCAGCCTCGACAACAACAAACGTATTCCCTCCCACAACCGGTTTTTTGCCGTTGGGGTTGCCTTCTAGAGTCTCACCATCACCGGGGGCTTTCCATTCAGGGCCGGGACTGTTAAATCGTTCTGTCCAAGAGTCCGCATCGTCGGCACCATGAGACCCGGCTTCGATTCCTCCGGGGACACCCATGTGATAAATTTTGCTCACTCGTGCGGTGTAATAGCCAGCGTTTTTGAAGTGTTGAGACCACGTGGCTCGATCGCCAATTTGTGGACGTGGGTTCGTGTATCCGAGGACACCCGTTGCATGGGGATAATAGCCAGACATCAAAGAGGCTCGTGACGGGCCGCAATACGTCCCTTGACAAAATGCGCGGGTGAAAAGAGTTCCTCGTGCGGCGATACGGTCAATATTGGGGGTCTGACAGACTTCGTTACCGTAACAGGATAACGCGGTGGCCGTGAGGTCGTCCGAAATGATGAAGAGTACGTTGAGTGGTTTCTTTGCGTCATCTGCTTGAGCGCCTTGCGGCGGGAATGATAGATTCATACAGCAGAGGAACGATAAAAATATGACGCGTGACAGTCGATTGCTCATGAAGAATCTTTCCGTGCAGAGAAATAGGCAGTATTCCCATTAAACAGTGCCACAATCACGACTTCCAGTTCGAAATCTATCTGTAACAGACTTCGTTCAAATGCTATCATTGGAAATCGTGCTCTCGTCAGAAATGCAGTCAGGATCAGCCTCTATGAGATTATTGTTTGGCCATGATCGGTCAGTACGGTTCCTAGTCGGAAGCTTGGCTGTTTCCTGCGCAGTTGTTCTCTGGTCGATACATGATTGGGAACTACAAGCAAATCAGCCTGTCACTCGCCCGGCCTCACAACAAGTTTCGAGTCAGATTCCATTTGAGCAATTGTATGCACGGAACGGTTCTCTGTACCGGAACTTTAGGTATGCGGTTCAGTCTAATGATGAATCGCGAGCAGTCGCTCTGGCGCAATCGGTTCTTCAGGCGGACGAAGATCACTTTGTTGCAGAACAAAATGGTCGGACGCACAGTCTTAAAAAATTCGCGTTCGATTATTTAGAGTCTTTATCTCACGCACAGTTTCGCAAGTACCAACAGCAATGGGAACTCGATGCTGAAGTCCTTTTAGACGATGCACGAGAGTCGGGAATTCCGGTTGACTATTTGAAATTGGTGGATCGTTATTATTTCACTCCCAGCGGATATCAGGCAGTGGATTGGCTGGCGACACGATCTCTCGACCTGGGTCAATTTGAGACGGCATCTCGCTTATGGAATGACGCGATTGATTCCCCCGTCCATTCCAGTCGCATTGGCTCACAAGTCTTGTTCAAAGCGGCAGTCGCCAATCGTCTGGCCGGTCATGGAGAGCGTGCCGCCATTTTGATGAATCGTTTGGTCGATTCCGAAGAGGGGCGAAAATTAAGTCTCAAGTTGGAAGACTATTTGAGAGCACAAGTTTCGGATAATTCGTTTGTCCCCCCCACGCATCCTCCGCGGTTGGCTGAGGAGTGGCAAGTGTCACTCGTGGAGAATTTATTGGAGACAGACATGAGCCTGTTGCAGAACTGGAGGCAAGAAGATTGGGTCAATCGGAAAACACTCAGCATCGCCAGTTCTGCCGTGGTGAATGGAGACTTGATGGTGGTTCGGGGCTACAATCACCTCCATCTGATCAATACAGAAACAGGAGCATTAAAAGCCAATTATCCGCTGACTCCTAATCTCAAACAGGCCGCTTCGGAATTTGAAAAAAGCCGCTTGGATCAACAGCGCTGGGAGCGATTGTCGAACCGTGCAGAGTTTTATGAGTCATTCGTCTGGAATACGTTGCATACCCAACTCTCCTCTGATCATCGCCACGTCTATCTGATTGAAGATGATCCTTCTTGGCAGGATGCACGTCCCAGAAGACCTGGTGAGCAATTCAGGGTTCGTCCGGGAGAAGGAAATGGCAACCCCCCAAACGAACCGGTTCCATTCAACCGATTGATTGCCTTGCCTCTCAAAAACGTGGAGGCCCATGACTCTGAGGCTTGGGAGCCGGTCTGGGAACTGTCCTCTGCCGATGAAGAACAAGATGATTACAAAGGCGTCTATTTTCTATCTCCCCCGGTCAATGTCGATGGAGTTCTTTACACAGTGGGCGAACAGGAGGAAGCCATCCGGCTTTTTTGTATCGACCCCTCGAATGGACGATTACTCTGGACGCAAGGTTTGGGCTTTCCGATGGCTCCGCTTTACGAAGATTCCAGTCGGCGTTTTCGTGGCTGCGTCGTTCGGTCGGCAGGTGATAAACTGATTGTTACCACGCAGGTCGGATTGGTGGTGGCATTGGACCCGGTCCGTCGAACATTGGAATGGGTCTATTACTTGGGGGAGTCTCCTTCTCGTCAGCAGTTTGCATTTCGCGGCCGCGATCTCGAACAGTCGGTGGGCTTTCTCGGCTTTCTTGATGAGCCAGTCATTGATCATCATCACTTGTATTTAGTGCCTCGTCAGTCAAAACAGTTGCACTGTGTCGACCTGAAGACTGGTAACCTGCTCTGGAAAGTGAATCGCAATCAGCCTACTTCATCAGCCGACGAGAGCGCCGGTGATGAATATCTGGGAGGCCTTTGGGAAAATGTGCTGTTAGTGGTGGGATCGCGAGAAACACGGGGGATCTCTACGCAAGATGGACGCGAATTATGGGAAATTCGTCATCATCGAATTTCCGGTCATGGAGTTCAACAGGATGATGAATATTTGTTACCACTTGAGGATAGTCAAATATTACGTATTCGATTTGCCGACGGCCGAAATAGAACCATCGGTTTGAGTGGTGAAGTGAAGACACCGTCCTCCGTGAGTTTGTCAGGTGTTGCGGGTGACCAAGCCATTGCAGATCACCCTGCTCCTTCTCCCTTGTTCGGTCATTTACTGGTTGCCAACGACCATCTGATTTCGCTGGGAATTAACTCGATTACTGCCCTTCCCGAACCGGTGAAGTATCTCGATGCGTTGGAACGATTGGATGCGGCGGGGAAATTGTCCGCCGAGCAGCAGTTCCGGTTGATCGAACTCGAGCCTCAAATGACGGTGGCTGAACGGATTGATGCTTTTGAAAATCTGTTGGCTGATAGTTTAGAAGTAAGTCTGCGAAAACGGATTGAAGCAAAATACCAGGACGATCTGTTTGAACTCATTCAACGAGATCCGGGGCAGATTGTTTCGATCGCAGAAAAACTTAAGAAATTCCAAGCATCTGAAGATGATGAAATCCGTTTATTGATTCATCTCAGCTTTCAACAGATGAAACTGCAGCAGTTTGAAAACGTGTTGTTCACTCTGAAGCAACTCGGCGAATTGGAATCCGAGTCTCTGTTTGAAGTACCGGGTGAACGTGGCTTATCCGTCTCTTTGGGAGCATGGATGAGGACAATTTGGGACTGGTCACAGATCGATCGTGAAGATTCACTCCTCGCAGAATTTGATGAGTATCTGAATCTGCGCAGACAACAGGCAGTCATCAGCGGTCAAAAAGACCAAATGGAACGCTTGTTGGACCAATTTCCGGGAGTGAATCAACTCGACAGTGTTCGCTTGAGATTGGCACCACTTTGTATTGCAGAAAGGCAATATCATGAAGCGGAGATGTTGTTGATGGCTGTCATGAATCACGAAGACAGTTCTCTCTCATCAGCAGCCACGATTCAACTTGCCCAATTATGGCATGAATTTGGATTGAGTGAACAAGCTGCGACGCTTTTGGCGAATTTGGATCAAACTGACGTGTTAGGTCATTCAGTGGAAGTTCAGGGTCATCTCACAACACTACAATCACAGTCCGAAATTAAGGCTGCCTTATTCAATCGAGAATTGCCCAGAGAAGAATTGAAGCAGGTCACAATCTCTACTTTGCAGCCCGGACATCCACAGACGATTTTGAAAGAGTCTCACGACGGCTATCGCAGAATCTATCCCACGCCGATGCATTGTGCTTTTGATTTGTTGGCGAAAGAGAATCCAGAGCAGATGAGTACACATCATTTGCTGGAAATTGTTTCTCGATCGAAGGGGGTTGTTGCGGCTCGCATGTCGTTGCCAATCCGAGGGGATTACGAGCGGGATTCGAGTCAGTCAGTAGTCGGTCATCTGTTTCCGTTTGGCAGCATGGGACAAATTCGTGGGGTCTCACTTCTCGATACTGCGGCGGGAGAGCCCGCTTGGACGAGGTCGTTTCTGGATCCCGAAATGGGAGAGATTTTGAAAGTCGGACCATTCGATAGTGAGTTCATCTTATTCCGGAATCAGGACACATTGCTGGCTGTCGATGCACGGAACGGCCGCGTTTTCTGGCGACGTGACGATCTGGTGCCGTCGGACTCGAGTAGTAGAAATAAAGCTCGAAATCCCTTGTTTGGTGATCATCGTGTGGTGGTGCGGCAGGCGGGGAGCCAGGCAGATTATGAAGTTTACAGAAGTTTCACCGGGCAACAAGTGGCGGTTTCCGACGCGATTCCCAAGACCGGCTCGATGGGGACGGTGGACCGATTGATGGTGATGATTCGATATGTTGGCGAAAGTGGTGGTGCCAATGCCAACGGACGTCGGCCGAGTGTTTCCGTCGTTGATATGGAAACCGGGAAGGAAGTCTTTGCCTCGCCTTACTGGAGCCAATATTGCAGTCAACTGGATGATGACAGGCTGGTCCTCATCGATCATGAAAAACAATTACGTGTCATCGATCTTAAGCAGAGGATGGAAGTTGTCTCCATTCCGACCGAGTTCGGCGAATTGTCGGATGTGAAACTATTCCGTTACCTCGAAGATTCCCAAAATCATTACATCAACATTCAACGCGTAACTGATTTTCAGCGCGTTGAAGGGGTTGATGGTAGTCGAGTCTTCTCGAACTTCGCCTCCAACCCATTCTTGCCGACGACCGATGTGGTCGGTTTGTTGATCGCCGTCGATAAAAAAACTGGCAAGCGTCGTTGGGGCCGAATGCTCAATTCTTGCTCTATTATCCAGACGCCTTATGAGTCTCCTCCCTTCCTGACGACTCTCAGTTGGCGGACGAGACAACGCGTCCCCAACACGCGGAGATTGCACATCGAAGCTCTTTCGCAAAAAACCGGCAACACGTTAGGAGTCAGCGACGACTTTGTGCCACTCGATCAGCTCAGCCAACTCTTCCAAGCCCGCTATGAGCGAGCTGCCGGTTATCTCGAATTGAATGGCCCCACGTATCGCGCCCGAATTAAATTTAACCCTTCGCGAGACCGCGAAATTCTGGCACCGGGGCCGTTTTGATGAAGGCTTGAAATTAAGGCATAGAAAATCTATGGCTGATCAAACTGAGGATGAAATGAAGTCGCACTGGTTTGGCAAAGCGGTTGCCATTGTGACGATGCTCGTCGTTTTGTACTTAATGAGTCCACCGCTTGTGTTATCGCTGACAAGCAGTGATCAGGTCATTTTGACGACATACCGGCCGATTTTCACGGCTTGCGATCATTCTGAAAAAATTGATCATTTCTACTCTCGCTATGTCGGGTTGTTTCCTAGTAGATGTCTGTTTTTGTGGACGATGAGTAGGGTAGATTTCATACACATTCCAGAGGTGTTTATCGGGTATCCACCATCTTCACTTTCCACTGATCCATAGCCACTGATTATTGTTTACTCGGAGGCGTAAAGACTTCCAACTTCTCAATGTCCACAACGAAGTCGGTCAGGTATTGGATCGTCAGCGTATGCTTGGTGTTTTCCAGATTCTCGGCCAGTCGTAACCGAAACAGTTCGTTCTCGTCAAATTTGGAAAAATCAATCACGTTACCCACTGTCGCACGCTCCACATCCCATCCGAATTTGTCGCCCGGCTTGTTGCGGTCGGCTCGTCGCCATTCGTCGGGCGGAATCATGATTTGTTCTGAATCGCTGGTGAACGGCTTAAAGGCGTTGCCGCGACCATCTTTACCGGTGACTGATCCTTCCAGTTCGTAATTGCCTTCGTCATCCAGCATGGTGATCGTCCAATGTTGCGGCTCGATGTTTTTGCCGAGATTTACACCGTGGGGCGATTGGTCGCGCGACGGACTTCGTCGTTCGGTGAAGTTCGTTTTCGCCGGCTGGATGTATGTCATCAGGAACGCGGGGTAATCTTCAGTCGGCTTACCGTCAATGAGCACTCTCACACTTCCCTTCCCTCCGCGGGCAATCATGTCAACACGATGGCCGATGAACTCAAACTCGATCTTTCCTTTTTTGGGCTCGGGCGGGAGGAATGATTGTTCGCGCGACAGTGGATCGTAGGCGTAGCTTATTCTCACCTTGAAATGCTCTGCCAGCATGTGATTGACCATCCAAGACCCATAGGGGGATTGATGTACGGGGTCGCCGAGGAGTGATTCGATGGGGAGCTTGTTGTCTTCGAGGTAATTTCGCCATTCTTTGCGCAATTCAACAAACTCTACCCCATATTTAGCACACAGTTTTCTTAACGCGGGGACATCCTGATCGGGAGCGGTTTCCAGATTTATTTCCCAGTTGGGTTTTCCACGTTCGCGCCAATGAATACTGGGAATAATAATGTCGGCAGTGGTGTGCGATTGCAGCAGAACAATCAGCTTTTCCAAGTCATCGATGTTGCCGATGGTATTCACAATCACTAAGTCAGTCTGATCGGCAATGACAATTTGCCGGGCCCAGCCTCGCAGATATTGCCAAGGGCAAGAGTTGCCGACCATGCGTTTGTAGGCAAATGTCCGGTCCTCTCCGAATTTCTCTTTCAGCATGGGAATCAAGATTTCGCCGTTGCCGAGCCGCGCGGTATAACTCGATCCGAGCGCCCAGATCAAAAACGGACGTTCGGGAGCAAATCCTTGCTTCAGTTTCTTGACCGACAAGGCGAGATGTTGCCCTGCGTGATCGGGGATATCAGGAGTGAACTCCGCTGCCCCCTCAGGAGGTGCAGGTTTCTCATACGTTGCTTGCTGTGCGGAAAGAGAATCTATGCCAGCAGCCTGCAAGACGATCATGGAAAGGACACAAAACGTGATCGTTTTCGATTTCATGAGATTGCCTGAACTATTGCGAGTTGCTGTCTCTGTGGATGTGAATTTCTTGCGTGGGATACGGAATCGTAAAGCCACGTTCGTCGAAACCGAGTTTGATGCGTTCGGTGAGATCACATTTGGTCAACCAGAAGTCTTCCGACTTGGTCCAAGGACGGATAAGGATATTGACGCCACTGGCAGCCAGTTCGGTGACTCCCACAAATGGCTCGGGATCTTGCAGGATTCGTTCGTCACTTCGAATTACTTCCCACAAGAAATATTTTACGGCAGTCAGATCGTCGTTGTATCCACATTGGACTGTGATGTCGATCCGGCGGGTTGGCATGGCCGAATTGTTCGTGATGTTGCCTTCTGTGATTTGACTGTTTGGTACGACAATCTTGCGATTGTCGGATGTTCTCATGAGGGTATGGAAAATATGGATTTCATCGACAACACCCGCGGTTCCTCCCGCTTCGATAAAGTCACCCACTTTGAACGGCCGGAATAAAATCAGCATCACCCCCGCAGCGAAGTTTGAGAGTGATCCCTGTAACGCTAAGCCGACGGCAAGACCAGCGGCAGCGAGAATCGCGGCGAGTGACGTGGTGTTCACGCCGAGCATGTCGAGAGACGCCAAGCAAACAAACGTCATCATTAGTGCGAGTGCAATATTGCCGAGAAATTGCAGTAATGTCTCGTCGAACTTAGCCCGTCTCATGACTCCTTCGATGACGCGTTTGAGGATTTTGGCGGCGATGCGACCGACGAAGAAGATGACAATGGCCAGAATTAAATTTTCGCCAAACTCAAGTCCCTTGTCCTGTGCGAGTTCGAGAAGTTCTGCGCTAGATGGGATGGCTGAGGCTTTCTCTGCTGTTTCTTCAGTCGTTGGTGCTGCCAAGAGAAACCAGTTCATGATCGTATTCCTTCATGATCAAAAGAATGATGTAATAATGTGAGGCGTTATGCTTGAACGATGACTTCATAGACAGTGTACACATCAATGTGATTTTGTTTGCCCAGGAACGGGAACTGTTTTTCGGACAACTTTGCTTCCCTCGTAGGCGCGAAAAATGTTAATCGCTCGGCAGACGTCTGAGAGATCGGCAACCGGGATTAATCCGCCCACGACACGGCGAAAAAAATGATCCAGCATGACGAGGGCATCGGTTCGGTCAGATTCGAGTGTTTCCGATTCTGTTTTTCCTGCGACTTCCCAAGAGATTGTTTTGGGGCCATCAATGCGAACAACGCCATGTTCGCAATGGACTTCAAAGCGGACGTCACCCGGCTCAAGTGAGGCTTTCTCGTCTCCCTGAATTTCCGTTTGATAGATTCGCAATGTCGCAGACGCTTCGTGATCGTGGTGATGAAAGCGGATGCGAGTGGAATGTCCCAGCCAATCCGCAGAGTCGAGTGGCAAGCAGAGGACATCTTGCGCCGCTCCGGGGAGGATATGCAGACACCAATCGAACAGGCCAATCAAAAAGTCTTGATAATCGGCTTGTCCAGGAACATAGTCGCGACGTGTCGGTTGAGGCAGGCGCGCATCACATAAAATTCGCTCCGCTTTTCCCACGCGTGTTGCAATCAGTTCTCGCAATCGAACTGTGGCGGGAGTGTACCGACGGGCAAACTCGGGCATGAACGTCAGGCCTTCGGAAAGCGCCAGCAGATGGATTTCTCCGACCGTGGGGATTTCATGCCCCAGAGAACCGGCAATGTATGCGGGCTTGCGGGCTTCGCAAAGAAACTTGAGAGCGGGTAAGTTGGTCCAATCTTTGCCGAGAATGAGGCAGGCATCGAGATCGGCACGACGGCTTAGTGAGACGACTCCTCCGACCGGCATGGCATCAAAACGCTTGGCAGCCAGTTTTGCGCGTTCCTCGACCCCGTCATAGATGGCGGCGACTTTGACTTTACTGGAAAGGGCTTCCAGCGCCGGGCAATAGCGCGTTTCCCAAACCGGGCCCAGTCCTATGATACCGGCCTTGATCATGGTGTTACTTCCAGCCGTTTAAGGTTGGCTGACAGGAACGATCGAATGTCGTGAACGGAAATCGAAATGCTCAACCGAATGTCTAATCTGAATGAAGGGGATTGATGCTGGCGAGTAAGATTATCTCGCCTTGGAAGCTTCTATGGTAAATCCGCTGGTAGTCGGAACTCAATGACGGACTTGTGGATTCTCAGTGTTTCTGGAGATGCGAGATGTTGACCGCCAAAAACACGACGTAACAAGCCAGAAGTACGAGCCCGAAGCGGAACTTGAGTGTCTCTTTGGAGAAGATAATTCCCAAGCGGAACACGATCAGTACTGCCAGCATGGTCGGAAAGAGAATCGCGAAGAAATGAGGATCTGCCGGTAAGCCTGCCGATGTCACCGAAGCCGCAGCCCCCGCCACGAAAAGAACATTCAGAATATCGGCTCCCACCACATTACCGACAGCCAGATCGCCGTGACCGCGCCGCGCCGCTGTGACGGCTGTCACCAACTCGGGAAGTGATGTTCCAAACGCGACCAGTGTCGCGGCAATGATTGATTGTGGAATCGAAAGTCGTTCTGCCGCCACTTGAACTGCGGGGATAAGAATATGGGAGGAAATAATCACAATCAAGATCGAGAAAAACAGTTTCGCAATTCCCCAGTCAATCGGTTCTCCCTCCGGTGCTTCGACCTCTTCAAGGTGAATCGCGGTTTCCCCTCGTGACCAACGCACGCTCATTATCAGATAAGCCGCTAATAATACGAGGAAAAGCCACCCTGCCCACTGCGGTAAAGTTCCACCCGATTCAAAAACGCTCGTTGGATCAGCCCAATTAATGCAGAGCAAGACCATCAGAACGGCCACTCCGAGTTGAATCCAACCTTGTCGGTTGACGACACTTTGAGGGAGTTGGAGTGGCGCAATCAAACAGGCGATCCCCAAAATCAGGCCGGTGTCGCAGATGATCGAGCCCACTGCGTTACCCAGTGCGAGGTCGGGTTCGCCATTCAATGCGGCCAAGACGGAGACGGCGGTTTCGGGAACAGTGGTTCCCAAACTGACCACAGTCGCCCCAATAATCACCTTAGGGATTCCAGATTTTTCAGAAAGCGTGACAGCCTCTTCCACTAGCCAGTCGGCTGATTTCCCCAAAAAGGCAATCGCGACACCGATGACGATCAAAAGGACTGTCCAGGAAGCGTCAAAAAGGAAGTTGTGCAGCATTTCATCCATGGGTGTCGTCCGATGTTTGGCTGTGGAGAAAATACCTCAGCCGACGTTTGAGCATCAAAGTCTGAAATCATAACGATTTGACTGGCAATCGGAAACTGAGTCCAAGTTATCAGGATAAGAGACGAGGATTCGGTCCTCGAACTTGCGTTCTCAATACTTATTAGGACGTAAGTAATTGATGTGAAATGAGATAAGTGAATTAGATTTGAGGGCAAGCGGATTGTGTGCAAATGCCGATAACTAAAGACTGGACCCCTCCGAAAGCCAGGATGGACTTCGGAAACCGAGAGTGAGGCATCCGTAGGGAGACGAGATGATGCAGAAAGAAGTGAACGTACTGGCACTCGTAAAGGGAGGGGAGCGTTTCGTTTTTCTCTACGATTCGAACAGCATTGATAAATTATTGGAGCAGCTTGGCCAACATGCGGCCGATCCGGATCTCACTTTCACTTGGTACGACGCGGCCGTTTTGAGTCAGCGTGTACGAAAATTGCGAGAAGAGGCACAAATTGTCCCAGATGACGTAACTGGGTATTCCCGCTGAAACGCTTTTTTACTAAAAATCTGCCCGTTCGATGTACAAGGAGGCACTGAGCCCCAAACCTTAAGAAACTCATACGATGCACGCAGCAATCGATGGATTTATTCGCTACCTGAAGATTGAACGCAATTCCTCCGAACTGACGCTCAAATCTTACGCGGAAGATCTCGAAAGCTTGCTGGAGTTTTTTACGGATGGCCTCGGTCGTGTCCCCTCGCCTGATGAAGTTACGGTCAGCCTCTTGCGCGCTTATGTGAGTTATCTCCACGAGTGTGAGTATGCTCGAAGTACGATTGCGCGTCGCTTGGCTTGTCTGCGCAGCTTCTTCAAATACTGTTCTCGGGAAGAACTGGTCGAAACCAATCCCGCGAAAGCACTTCGCACACCGCGCGCCGGTCGCAAGCTGCCTCACTTTCTGACAACCGAGCAAGTGAATGCACTTCTGGAAGCTCCTCCCTCAGACGATCCACTCGGCATACGTGATCGAGCGATGCTCGAAGTGATGTACTCGGGAGGTTTGCGTGTCGCCGAGTTGGTGGCGTTAAATCTGGATGACTGGGATCGCGATGCAGATGTGTTGCGAGTCTTCGGGAAAGGGAAGAAAGAGCGAGTGTCACCGGTTGGTTCTTTCGCAGCGGCTGCTCTCGAACGCTGGCTTTCGTTCCGCGATCCTTCTCCCAAGGGGACGGCCAGCGATCAGAAAGCAATCTTTCTCAATCGTTTTGGTAAACGGCTTACAACACGCAGCATCGGCCGTATGTTAGAAAAACATATCAAAGAAGCTGGGCTCGATTCGATCACGAGTCCGCATACATTGCGACACAGTTTTGCGACGCATCTCTTGGATGGCGGAGCCGATCTTCGCAGTGTTCAGGAGTTGCTGGGACATAAAAGCTTGACCACGACTCAGATATATACTCACGTCAGTACGAAACGACTTAAAGAAACTTACGAACAATCACATCCACACGCGGCACAATCACTCCAAGGAATGGATGACTAGCCACGTTTATTTCGATTTGAGGAAAGACAAGGATGTCTGCCGAATCAACTCACATTAACTCACCTCGCGAAATCCCGGTCTCGTCGGCGAAATTGAGCGACTTTCCCCATAATCCCATCGCCTGTTTGCAGCAGGTTCACGAGGAGTGTGGAGAGATTGCCGCGATTGAAGAAGATGGCAGCAAGATCGTGTGTGTCTTCGAACCCAAGCTCATTCAGCAGGTTTTAACAGACTCTCAGCGGTTTCATTCACACTTTTTTGCCTTGCGTGGAGCTAAGAAATCGGCACAACGCCGTCTGACGAATGGGCTATTGACGATGAACGGCGGCGATCATCGTCAGCATCGACGTATGGTCAAGAAGCCGTTTGCGCTGCCTTCTATTCCGGCTTATGATGAGATTACCGAGCGATTAGTGAGCGAAATGCTCGACGATTGGAAAGTAGGAGAGGTTCGTGATCTTGACGCTGAAATGACGACCTTGATGCGTCGCTTAACGAGTGCGGTCTTGTTTGGAATGGATTACCCCGATTTGTCTGAGGAAATTGGACATGCGACTGATCGTTGGGTGCGACTCAATCACGATACCGGGATGGCGGCGTACGTCAGTGGGAGCTTCAGCGATCAATACGAAGAGCTTCTACAACTTGCAAGCGATCTTGAAGAACGTATTCGAGACCTTCTTCAAAAACGTCGTCACTCAGGAGAGCTTGGGCAAGATGTTCTCTCGATTTTGATGCAGGCTCACGGTCGTGATGGAGCTATTGACGATTCACAATTGATTGGTCATATCACTCTGCTTTTCGGAGCAGCCCATCTGACAACGGCTCACACGCTGATCTGGACGTTATTCCAACTGGCACAATCGCCGTTCATCATGAGTGAACTGTATGACGAACTCACTGAGGAAACGGAATGCTCTTGGGACGATAAAAGTTCTTTGGGGTATCGTGTCTTGCGAGAGAGTATGCGGTCGTTGCCGGCTTCTGCTTATTTACAACGGTTTTGTTCCGAACCGGTCGATCTGGGGCCGTATCATTTACCGACGGGGACGGGAGTTCTCTTCAGCCAGTTTATGACACACCATCGGTCGGAGATTTACGATTCTCCCTTTGAGTTCCGTCCCGAGCGTTGGAACGACATCTCACCGACTCCTTACGAGTATTTTCCGTTTGGAGCCGGGCCGCGAATGTGTATTGGAGCTCCGATGGCCATGCGGTCAATGGGCTCAATTCTTCCCAAAATCTTGCGAACCTTTCGTCTTTCTGTGGTTCCGAATGTCGATATTAATGCGAACGTGATTTCGACCATGTTGGCACCGACGACACCCGTTCCGGTTGAGATTCACGCTCCCGACAAGCAGTTTTCGGCAAGCTCGATCAGTGGATCAATTCTTGATCTGGTCCATTTGCCAGAAATGCCGGCAACCGACGGTCTCCGACGTGCTGCTTAGCAGATATTGCGACTTACTCTGGACTGGTTGCCCATTATTCCGGGTCCAGTTACAGTAATCTACTGCCAGTGAGAGTGGATCCAGAGATAGGATTCCTCTCCTGATTTGATTTTGATATCTGATAGTGAAAGTCCGACAATGTTGGTCAGTTGGAAGTGGATTAAAGATTACGTGCAACACGATCTCGGTGTCGAAGAAGTGACACACGAGTTGACTATGAGTGGCCTGAATCTCGAAGGGATTGAGCAGGTTGGCGACGATGTTTGTGTTGATTTGGAAGTGACCAGTAATCGGCCTGATTGTCTGGGACACATCGGCGTTGCTCGTGAAATTGGGGCGTTGTTCGAAAAACAATTGACCGTTCCCAATCCGCAGCCGACCGAAGGTTCCCACAAAATTAACGATCTGGCGACAGTCGAAAATCAATCTCCCGAGTTGTGCCCTCAATATATCGCTCGTGTGATCAAGGGTGTTAAGGTCGGCCCCTCGCCGGAATGGCTGGTTGAACGCTTGGCGACGATTGGCCAACCGAGCGTTAACAACATCGTGGACATCACTAACTACGTGTTGATGGAATGCGGTCAGCCGTTACACGCCTTTGATTTGAGCAAGCTGGGTGGCCAGAAAATTGTCGTTCGCGAAGCGACAAAAAATGAAACAATCACGGCCATTGATCAAAAGGAATATAAGCTCGATGCCGGAACGTGCGTCATCGCGGACGAAAGTCGACCGGTGGCGATTGCTGGCGTGATGGGTGGATTGGAAACGGAAATCAACGAAGGCACCGTTGATGTTCTAGTCGAAACCGCCGCGTTTCAACCATTGAGTGTGCGTAATACTGCGCGGGCCTTAAACCTGCACAGCCCCTCTTCATATCGTTTTGAGCGTGGTGTCGATTTACAGCAACTTGATCGGGCATCACGCCGTTGCTGTGAATTGATTCTCGAATTGGCTGGCGGAGAACTGGCTAAAGGCTCAATTACAGCGGGAGCAGGTATCGACTCGCAACGTGATCCAGTCGAGTTGCGATATGCTCAAGTCGAACGCTTGTTGGGCATTCCTGTGACCGCTGATGAGTCAGATCAGATTCTTGTGTCGCTCGGATTAGAAAAAACGAGTGGTGGTAAGGAGTCTGGGTTCTATCTTGTACCCTCTTGGCGTCGTGATTTGACACGGGAAGTTGATCTCATCGAAGAAGTTGCCCGAATTCACGGTTACGAGAAAATTCCGACGGATGCGGTGATTGATGTCGTCTCGTCTTCACGAACCCTGGCTGATCGTGTGACCTCCAAAGTGCGACATTCGTTGACCTCTTTGGGGCTCTATGAAGCGATTACATTAAGCTTCGTGACTCAGGAACAGTACGATTTGTGGAATCCGGGTGACAATAACGCCCCCATGTCGGTCGAACATTCTTCTCGAAAGCAGGAAAATATTCTCAGGCGATCTTTGATTCCGTCGCTATTGCAATGGCGTCGAGAGAATGAAAAACATTCGCAGTTCAATGCCTGCCTGTTTGAAATCTCACGGGTCTACCACACTGCTGATTCGTCGGTTGCCAAAGAAGACGCCCAACCACGGACATTAGGATTCGTGGGAGGATGGAGTTTTCGAGAGTTGCGTGGTGTTTTGGAAACGATCCTGTCGGGTATCAATCGAAATGCGAAGCTGGAAGTTCGACCGTGTGAACGTCCTCAATTTGAAGAGGGACGCGCTGCTGAAGTTCTTGTGAACGGCACATTTTGGGGCGTTTGTGGAGAATTAACACGGGAGGTTCAAGATCGACTCGATCTTCGCGACGCGGTCTCAGCAGCGGAAGTCTCGTTCTCGGTAATCGAAGAAGTTTGCGAGTTAACTCCCGCATTTGAAGCCTTGCCACAATACCCGTCGATTGAACGCGACTTGAATTTTGTCTTGCCAGAAGATGTTCCTTGGCAAAAGCTTGAAGAGACTGTTCGTCAGTCCGCTGGGGAATTGTTGAGCGAGGTTGAGTTTGTGGACCAGTATCGAGGGAAACAAATTGCCGCGGACTCCAAGTCTTATGTGTTAAGTGTTTCTTTTCGCTCTGCTGAAAGAACACTGACCGGGGATGAAGTGGATGTGGCGCAACAGCAAATCATAGATACTTGCAAACGAGAGCTTTCCGCCGCATTGAGGTGATGCGGAGAACCCTCTCATTGTTCCTGTAACCACAGCTTCAGTCAGTGGTCGCACTTGCCGTTGTTATCGAGGTGACCGAGTGTCAATCGAATCGATCCGTTATCAGCATCCGAAGCCACCCACACGGCCTTCGCTTCAGTATGGAACGCTGGCACTCCCTTCTCGCTACCTGCTTTCTCCCCTTGCCGGCTTTACGAACCTTGAATTTCGGTTGATTGTTCGCGAACTGGGGGGATTGAGCTTGGGGACCACTGATTTGGTGAATGCCCGAGGATTGCTGCACGGCAACGAAGGGACGAGATCGATGATCGAGACTTGTGCAGAGGACCGGCCTTTCTCCGTGCAGATCTTTGGGAGCGAACCAGACATCATGTGTCAGGCGGCACAGTTTTTGGAGGATTACGGTGTTGATGCAATCGACATCAACATGGGGTGTCCCGTGCATCGTATCACCAAAGGTGGTGCGGGTTCGGCGATGATGTGTCAACAGGAAGAAACGGTCCAGCTCGTTCGGCAAATTGTGGAAGCGGTGGCGATTCCCGTTACTGTGAAAATGAGACTCGGCTGGGACGAGCAACAAATCACATCACCCGATTTTGCGGCTGCGTTTGAGTCCGTCGGTGTTGCCGCCATCATGATTCATGGACGGACCCGAGAACAGGGTTTTTCAGGAAGCGTTAATCTGGAAGGAATTCGCAAAACGGTCGAGGCGGTTAAAAATATCCCCGTCATCGGGAATGGTGATGTCCGTTCGATTCCAGATGCGGGTCGTATGTTTGAAGAAACTGGCTGTCATGGTGTCTCGGTTGGTCGTGGTGCTCTAGCAAACCCCTGGATCTTTCGGCAATTAGCCGAATGGGAAGCAACGGGAGAGTACGGTCCGGCAGGAACATTCATTGATCGATTGAACTTGCTTCGCAAGCAATATGCGTATCTCGAACGTCGTTTTTCGGCAGAACACGCGATTATTCGATTCCGCAAAATGGGACACTGGTACTTAAAAGGGATGCGAGTGCGGAAGCGTTTACGCGGTGATTTTCAGATGGCGAAGACACGCGAAGAACTCAACGCGGCACTTCTCGTGATTGAGGAGGAAGGGCCAGTGAGAGGAACCAAAGATGGTATTCTGCCCGATCCTCATATCCCTGTCCCATCGGGGCCGGTAGAGCGTTGGTAATCGCTAATTCCCGGTACCGACTTCCTGAAGTGCGGGGTCACGGTCGATCTGCACTTTGAGAATCTTGCGTTTGTCGGCTTCAAGGACTGAAATACGATAATGCTTCCATGTCACTGTTTCGCCAGGGTCGGGGATGTGCCCGAGTTGCGAGACAACAAACCCTGCAATCGTATCGTAATCACCGTCTTCGGGAAGGTCGTAGTTCACGAGTTCGTTGAGTTCATCCAGGTGCATGCGTCCTTCGACGTGGATCGAATGCTCGTTAATGATCTGGATTCCGGCCTCTTCGATTTCGTCGTATTCATCGTCGATTTCCCCAACGATCTCTTCCAGAACATCTTCCATGGTGACCAGACCGGAGACACCGCCGTATTCATCAAGCACAATTGCCATCTGGACACGTTCGGTTTTCATGGTTTGCAAAAGTGCATCGACTCCCGTAGTTTCGGGGACGTAAAGAGGGTCACGAATGACATCTTTTAATGGGATTTCGCCGGTCGCTTGACCGTTGATAGTTTTTAGCAGGTCTTTTGCGTAGAGAATTCCTCGGATGTCATCGGTGTTTTCGCCAATCACGGGGACTCGTGAGTGTCCTTCGTCAATCAAGAGTTTCCGGGCATCCTCAAGAGTTGATTCTATGGGGATGGAAATGATCTCTGTCCGTGGTGTCATGATGTTCGACGCATCGACTTCTCGCATTTCGATCACGCGATGAATCATGGTTCGCGCTTCGCGTTCAATGAGTCCTTCTCTTTGACCTTCGTCAACAACCGTCAATATCTCCTCAGAGATCATTGTTGTGTCACCTTCAACAGGTTCTTCGACGCCCATCAATCGATGAAAAATCTGGTCGATTTTGGCAAGAAAAGTGAGGTACGGACGACCAATTGCCAAGCAGATTTTCAGCAATGGCCAAAATCGTTCCATGATCGATTCACCCGCGACACGGGCTAGGGTCCAAGGCAAGATAATGGTTGAAATGAGAAATATGGAGCCGATCATACCTACTTCAATCAGGTAAGCCGTCCAGCCCGCAAACGAGCCTTCTTCCGGTTGAAGGTGATTGAGTTCGGTGAATGTCAGACCTAAGAGCAACACAATATTGGTCGCCGAGAAAAGATCGAGAAGGCAGGCAGCCTGTTGGTGATTTTTAAGAATTTCGCCAAAACGGTCGGCGCGGTTACGCAGTCGACAGAGATCGTCGAGTTTTTTGCGAGAAAAATCTCGCAGAGCAAACGAAATCCAAGAGAGTAAAAATGCAATCGTGAGCGATGCACCGATACTCATTTCCAATTGGGTCCCTGTCACGAACGTTCGCCCTCCTGGTTTAAGGGCAGTTCAACAGGGGGTGATTCTCCGGGAGGTTCGTCCATTTCGGATTGAGGAGGCTCCATGCCACATAGTTTCAGGATATCGCGTTCTCGCCGACGCATGAGAGTACGCTCGGGGTCGGAAAGATCGTCGTAGCCTGCCAAGTGCAACAGGCCGTGAATGACATATAGTACCGTTTCTTCTTCAGGACTCCAATTGTAATTATTTGACTCGCGTTGAGCGGTTTCGGTGCTCACGATCACTTCCCCTTCGACAATCTGATCTCGACCTCGGGGAATCTCTGTTGAGTTGGGGAGATTCTCAGATTGCCTCTCATTCAACAGAAAACTGATCACATCGGTCGGGTAATCATGTTGCAGATAGTCCCGATTGATTTGATGAATTTCAGAGTCGTCAACAAAAACCAAACTGATTTTTGCAGATTTGACCAGCTCGGCTGAGAGTAAATGTTCTGTCACCTGTATTAGGGAGTCTACATTCAGAGCCATTAGGGATTGTCGATCAGTTACCTCGATCTCGTACATCTTGTCAATAATCCTCATGCCGACTTTTGATCGGGATATTTGACACGTCCGTGGTAAATCGCGATCAGTGACTTCGTCAATGTGTCTTTGACGGTGTTCAACTCGGTCAAAGTGAGTGTGCTGTCTTCAAATTGTCCATCCAGTAATCGCTTCATAGCCAAGGCATCTACGAGCGATTCAATTCGCTTGGCAGTCGGTTCGACCAATGTTCGGCTCGCACTTTCACAAGCATCAGCAAGCATCATGACGGCGGCTTCTTTGGATTGCGGTTTTGGTCCCGGATATCGAAATGCCGCCTCTTCGACCGTCCCCGTCTCTTCTTCTTGGGCGACCTTTTCGGCTTCCCGAAAGAAGTACTCGACCAAAGTTGTCCCGTGATGCTGTTCCACAAAATCAATGATGGCTTTAGGCAGGTGGTGCTGATGGGCCAAATCAACGCCATCTTTGACGTGACCAATGATGATCAGGGTCGACATCGCCGGGTTGAGGCTTTCATGACGTGACGTTTGGTCTCCCGACATGTTTTCAATGAAGTATTCGGGTTTGATCATCTTCCCGACATCGTGGAAATAAGCTCCCACACGCACCAGTAATCCATTGGCTCCAATCGCATCCGCGGCGGCTTCTCCGATGGTGGCGACCGCGATGGAGTGGTTGTAGGTTCCTGGAGCACTACGGACGAGTTCTTGTAATAGCGGGTGCGAAATGTCACTCATTTCAAGTAGAGAAATATCGGTGACTGTTCCAAACGCGGATTCGATAAATGGCAAGCTGCCTGCGACGAGATAGCCGGCGACCAAGCACCAAGCTGCACCGCGCAGAGAAGCTTTAAGGAGTTCGAAATCTGTGAAGACATCTGTGACTGCCTGACTTTGCAAAACATTGATCCCCCAAGAAACACTGAAGAAGGCAATGCTGCACATGAAGCCAACTTTAATCAATGTTGAACGTGAGGGGACTGACTTCAACGCAATCGCCGCAGAGATCGAGACAGTCACGACGATTACAAAATGCCCAATATCTTGCACTGTTGAGAGTGTCAGAATCATTGAGACGAGAAACGCCGTGAGGCTGGCAAGAACCTGGTTAAACGCAATGGCAATCACCATGATCAGAACCAGGACGGGGATGATTTCTGCCCGCCAAGGATCGTAAGACAGTTGGCGGGCTACAAATAAGCAGACAAGCACGGCGCCGAGATAGATGGTCAAGCGAGAAAAACTCTGCAAAAGTTGAATTTCTGTGTTTTTGAGATAGTACGAGAACAGGACGGCCAAAACACAGAACATGGCCATCACCGTGACAGCACGAATAATATGGCGTTGCGTTCCGATTTTGGATTCGAACTTCTCGAATTCGTATTGTAACAGAGAGAGATCGGTGTCCTTCAGGACTGAACCCGGCACAACCAACTCTGAACCTTGTTCGTAAGTTGTTCCTTGGTCTTCAACAGACCCACGAGCGAGTGATCGATACTTTTGTGTGGTGTTACCATCATAAAATAAGGACGCTGGAGCCTGTGCCATCAGCCAGCGAGTTAAAGCAGTTTTCAACGGTTCGAGATTGGGGTAGGAATTCCAAGATCGACCAATTCTTCCCGACTCTGATAACTGTTCAGTCAGTAAAACATCAACTGGCGATTTGATTTGGCTTTGGAGATCGGTGAGTGGGAGGAGTTCTTCGTTCGCTCCCTTTTCGACTTGAGGAAGAATGGCTAAGGAGGCGTCGATTGGTATGTCGTGTCTGTCGAGTTCGGCCTGATCGAGTAATCCGGTGGATTCGAGAGGAGCGAGTAGCGATTCAAAGTCGGAGACGGTTTCGTCGATTCGACTGCTGATACTGAAACCAGTGGAGTCGAGAGTGGCTTTGATCGCTTGGAATTCTTCTTCTAGGGAGAGATCTCATTGCTCGACGTTATTGGAACCATTCGCAGTGAGAGTGAGTTCAAACGCTTCCTGAGTCTCTGGTTCGAGGTCATTATAATACGCCTCGGAGGCGATATCGGTCAGGTAGCTGCGCAGACGTGCGGAGAGTGATTTTATCGGAAAAACACCAGTGCGAAAGACATAGGGGACTTCATCGGCCTTTTGGCGTCGCAACTGCTCCGTCTTGTGATTGTCGAATTCTGCGAATTGTGTTCGGGCAATGATTCCGTGTGGAACATGGTCTCCCAAGCGATACGGGAATGGAGTGTGCCATCCCTCGACGACTAATAGCAAGCCGAGCAACGTGAACAGTGTTAGAGCCAGCTTGCTCAATATTCGTCGATCCTTGAGCGCGATCTCCATACGTGTGGAGAGCTTTGATGCTTCGCGCATGGAAGCCGCTTTGGAGGAACGCGATCGTTTATGGCTGAAAAGAGACATGGATGTTCTGCCGGGCGTTAACCGCCTCGGACGTGTCGGGTCAGAAAGATGGAATGTTTCTCGTTGTCAGCTTGACTCTCAAAATTTAAATAAGTTTTTAGCGGCATAAGTTTGGTTGTAAAATTCGTTACGATTCCGTTCCATCATCATCGTAGGCTTTCACGATGTCTCGAACCAGTCGATTGCGGATAATATCTTGACCACTGAGTTTTACCAGCCCCACATCGGGAATTCCTTTTAATCGGGTTGCAGCATCTGTGAGGCCGCAGGTCACATGAGGCGGTAGATCGTTTTGGGTCGTGTCGCCGGTGATAATGATTTTTGACCCCATCCCCATTCGGGTCAGAAACATTTTCATTTGTGTGACGGTTGTGTTTTGGGCTTCGTCCAGAATCATGAATGTATGATTGAGTGTTCGTCCTCGCATAAATGCTAATGGTGCGATCTCGATAACATCATTATCCATGTATTTTCGTACTGTCTCAAAATCGAGCATATCATTCAGAGCATCTAACAGTGGGCGAACATAAGGATTGACCTTCGCTAACATATCTCCCGGAAGAAATCCAAGCTTCTCACCCGCTTCTACCGCTGGGCGTACCAGTACAATTCGGCGGACTTCTTCTCGCCGAATGGCTTCAATCGCCTTCGCGACTGCCAAGTATGTTTTACCGCTCCCCGCTGGTCCTGTGCAGACAATGATTTCGTTTTTCTCGATCGTATCTAGGTAGACGGCTTGTCCTGGGGTGCGCGGCTCGATTGAACGAGCGTTGTCCGAAAGTTTGATTCGGGACGTGGGTGAGGCATCGTAACGCGGTCCTTCCAGAATCTCGCGCACTTCTGTGTCTTCCAGATGACCGTGTTTTTTGACGATCGCTTGCAATTCTTGAAAAATCTCGACGCCGCGAGCCACTTCGCTTTTGTTGCCCGTCAGTTTGAGTTGACCGTTGCGAATCACTACCTCAATTCCAACATTCTCTTTCACTTGCTTCAGGTAGCGATCCCGCGACCCGAAGAGAGTTCGTAGCTGGTCCTGACTGTCAAACGGTATGATCGCCTCTGTCATGATGTTTTCGGTGCCTCGGGTCTGTTCTAGAATGACCTCGTGTCTTCGCTCTCCAGAGCGACAGAACGTCCGTCATTTATTTTATCCCCGAATTTCGGGGTATGAAAGCTGAGTCTCGCCGAGATCTTCGGATTCGAGATATTTTCCTGACAATGTGACAGGCGGCATGGTTCGCAAGAGTGCGAGTGTCTAAGTGACTGTGAGAAAGGAGGATACGGTGGGTGTGAGGCTTTTTATTGAATGTCTACCAGAGGAAAAAGGTCCTTGATTCCATCCCGTTCTAACAGGGGGCTCCAGCAATTCCTCTTACGCGAGCAAATAGATCTAAAACTCCTAAGCTCCCACCGGGCCATTGATTTCATGGACCTTACCTCCTCTCGACTGTCACCGAACGGTCGTTATGAATCTCTCTTTGAGCTTCGATTATGCTTTAGTTGACTAACACTGGCAGGATGTGACGGTTGTACCGTCTAGATGAGTCACTCCGATCTGCTTCAAGAATCCGGTCTTGATGATCGATCCTAATAGCAGGCAATCTCATTGCTGAGAGTTCAAGTTCGCGCACAGGGAAGTGAGCCACTGATGTCAGAGTCCCCGTTTCAATTTCAACACAAACCGTTTTCCTCAGTCCCCGATGCGGACTGCTTCATTCCGCTCCCCATCCATGACCAGGCGTTACAAGGGTTGAGAGATTGGGTTGAACAAGGTGAAGGCTTGGGGATGCTCACTGGAATTGCCGGCTTGGGGAAGACATTACTGTGTCAACGTCTACTGTCAGAATATGCAGACAAGATTCAGGTTGTACTCCTGCCACATGGTAATTTCCCTAATGCGCTTTCGTTTTTAAAAGCTGTGCTTTTTCAATTGAACTGCAATTATGCAGGTTTGGATGAAGACGAATTGCGTCTCGAATTGGGGAGTGCCTTGGGTGAACTGGCTAATGATAATTCCCGGCTTCTGTTGATGATTGACGGAGCGCAGGATATGGATGAATCCATGTTGCAGGAGCTTCAAGTTTTGTCTCAAAGTCACTCAGGAAGTGTTCAAGTGTTGTTGTCAGGTCAGTTGGAGTTGGAAGAACTAATGACTCGACGAAGTTTGTCGGGTTTAAGTCAACAGGTGCGGACTCATCAAATTCTTGAAAGTCTCACACGAGCCGAAAGCGCTGACTATTTAGCTGGGAGAGTCTCTTGGGCCGGTAATGATATCGAAGCGATCATGACCGAGGATGCCGTCGAAATGATGACGCATCTCAGCGATGGTGTACCTCGTTGCCTCAATCGGATCGCAGAAACAGCCGTTCGAATTGCGATGAACAGACAGTCTGAAGTTGTGGATAAGGATTGCGTTCGTGAGGCGTATGAAGATGTGAGGCACTTACCTTTGCAGTGGAATGCTTGGCCAGATGAGACTCCCGCCATCGCGAATCATGAAAATATGCCCCACAGTGCAGAAAATGCGACGGTTTCATCCAGCCGCGTTGATGCGGCGATTACCAAGGAACTCAAGCCGCATCACTTCATTCCAGATCTGAAGTCTGAAGCCGAAGAAGCGGGGGTTGAGTACGCTGTGGCAGAGTTTGGGGGTGAGGAAGAAGATTCCGATGATCGGCTTGGAGAAACCGATGAAACGATGGAGACGGCCTCTCCCGAGGAATCGGTTCTTGATCTTTCGCAAAATACACCCCAGAATAGTCTGAGAGAAGAGAGTTTGCCAAGCGTGTCGGACAGTCTTAACGCGGCTATAGATGATCACGTGGCTCATGAAGAGGCTTTCAAGCAAGACGTACAAGATTTGGTTGAGATTATGGAAAGCAATCAGTTGGAGTCATCTCACGTCGCAACGTCTGCGTCGGCAGAAAGCAGCGACTTGACATCGACGGACAAGGGCAACGAGTATCTACAGTCTCGCTTCAATCCCGTTGATATTTTTGCAAACGACCTGCCTACCGGGGCATTTCCCGCTGATAATCAGGTTTCTTCGCCTGAGTCCTCGACTGTTCTCCTGAAAGAAGTGCAGCAAATCATCTCGGATGAAGTCGAGAAGGTTGCTGAAAAGGAAGTGGAGGTCGCGTGGGAGACCAATGTTGATGAGGAGTCGGCGACTCACGAATACGATGTGATTGAGCCAGAAGCGATTCCTGACATTTCCAAAGTTCGACCCACCTTTGAACTTGATCTCCCTCATCGTGAACCACAGCCCCGATATCGCAATCTGTTTCGGGATTTACGGCGTCGGCGTGGATAATCGTCTGTTTGAGGGTTTCTCAAGGGCGCCAGCAGTTGACGTTTTCTCTCAAAATGCGTTAGGTATAAGGGCAGCTTGCTCGCCCGTCTCGAAAAGCGAGCTACTTGGGGCCAGCCTATATTGATGGCTGGCACTTACGGTTTCGCCAAGATTACCAAGCAGGATTAGCTATGGCCGTCGAATTTTCTGAAGGTCCGGTATCGGCAACCAGTCGTTATCGCGATTTAGGCGCTCATCTTGTCTCGAAGAACGGAAAGTCCGGGACAAAATTTTCTGTTTGGGCTCCCAACGCCGCCGAGGTCTCGGTTCTGTTAAATCAGAACAAATGGACTCCCGGCGCCACACCTCTTACATCGTCGGATCGAGGTGTGTGGAGTGGTTTTGTACCGGGTGTCAAGCATGGTGACATTTATAAGTATGCCATCAAAACACCTTCTGGTGAGATCATCGAGAAATTGGATCCGGTTGCGTTTCACTGTGAGAATCCTCCCAAAACAGGTTCGATTGTCTGGGATATGAGTGGCTATTCCTGGCAGGATCAGGACTGGTTGAAGCATCGTCAAGAGGCAGACTGGTACAACGAACCGATCTCTGTCTATGAAGTGCATCTGGGTTCCTGGAAAAGGCCCACTGATGGTCGGCGTTATTTCAGTTACAAGGAACTCGCGCCGCTGCTCATTGAGTATTGTGAACAGATGGGTTACACGCATCTGCAACTCATGCCAATCACTGAGTTTCCTTTTGATGGTTCTTGGGGATATCAGGTCACAGGTTTTTACGCTCCAACTTCAAGGTATGGTACGCCGCAGGATTTCATGGAGTTTGTCGATTTATGTCATCAGGCCGGTTTAGGAGTGCTGATCGACTGGGTGCCGGCTCATTTCCCGCGAGACGGACATGCACTGGGCAAGTTTGACGGGACAGCCTGTTACGAGCACGATGATCCCAAGCAGGGCGCGCATCCCGATTGGGGGACTTACGTTTTTAACTATGACCGCTTTGAGGTGCGTGAGTTTCTGTGGTCGAGTGCCCGTTTTTGGGCCGATGTGTATCACGTTGACGGTTTGCGATTTGATGCTGTCGCTTCCATGCTGTACCTCGATTATTCTCGCGAAGAAGGAGAGTGGGTTCCCAATAAGTACGGTGGCCGGGAGAATCTGGGTGCCATTGAGTTCCTGAAGGAATTGAATACGCATTTGCACGGGGACTTCCCTGGAATTCTGACTGTTGCCGAAGAGTCTACTTCTTGGGGTGGTGTCTCTCGACCTGTCTATACTGGTGGTTTGGGATTCACGATGAAATGGGATATGGGGTGGATGAACGACACCCTCAGTTATCTCCGTAACGATCCGGTGCACCGCTCGTTTCATCAAAATGAACTCTCGTTCCGCATGATGTACGCCTTCACCGAAAACTTCCTCTTGCCACTCTCACACGATGAAGTGGTTCACGGGAAAAAGTCTCTGCTCTCGCAGATGCCCGGAGATTATTGGCAGCAATTTGCCAATCTCCGTTTGCTTTATGGCTAT
This sequence comes from Planctomycetaceae bacterium, assembly GCA_029243145.1. Taxonomy (GTDB): domain Bacteria; phylum Planctomycetota; class Planctomycetia; order Planctomycetales; family Planctomycetaceae; genus JABURQ01. The sequence continues at coordinate 29,836 of JAQWSQ010000210.1, forward strand.
CAATACACCTCTCCCGGTAAAAAATTACTCTTCATGGGGGGGGAGCTGGGGCAATGGACCGAGTGGAACCATGATGAGGAGTTGGATTGGGCTTTGGAAGGACACATGTTCCATGACGGCCTCCGCAGGTTCGTCGGTGATTTGAATCGTATCTATCGTTCAGAACCTGCGTTGTACGATGGAGAGTGTGAGCCGGGATGTTTCCAATGGATTCAGGCGGATGACTGGAAAAACAGTGTGTTCTCGTGGATACGAACAAATCGCGACAATTCAGAGACGATTGTTGTGATCTGTAACTTCACGCCAGTGCCGCGTGGGAACTATCGTATTGGTGTGCCACTGGAAGGCTTCTACGACGAAGTGTTGAATTCAGACTCCGAACACTACGGTGGATCCAATGTGGGAAATATCGGGGGCGTGGTCTCTGAAAGAGTCGCAATGCACGGATTGCCACAGTCTGTTTCTTTGTTCTTGCCACCGTTGGGAATTCTTGTACTCAAGCATACTGAGAAACCATTGAAGAGCGACGACGAAGTGGATCAGGAAGATACCGGAGAGTTCGATGCGACCGGTCGGAAGGTGAGTGGAAATGTCTCGGTGGCCACAAGCATTGATAATGACTCCGATGTCTCGTCTTCACCGACTGCATAACCACTATCATTCGCTTAACTAGACTTGCTCAGTTGCGGTTTCGTCAGATTAATGCCGAATCAAGAGAATCGCTCACCAACAACACGTCGCAATCCGATTGTCTTGATAGCATGTGCTGTGTCGACAGGATGGTCGGCCCATAATTACGATAGGGAGATGTCATTGCACACTCCTTTTCGAGTGATTGGGCGGCATTCTCATGAATCACGACACCAAAGTCGGGTTGGGACTCGGCATTCTTCTCGTAGGCATTGTGAGTGCCTTCTATTTTCGAGAACAACCGACATCTCAAGATCCGTTGCCGGAAATCCAGTCGGTGGAAGCTCTGGATCGTGAGATCTCGAAATCTCTTTCAGTGGTCAATCAGCAATCGACGGCTTTGCAGAAATTCGAACATCAATTCAAGCCTGGTTTGGATCTTGATGAGATCGATTTAGATCAAGAAATGCCAGTGGTTACCGATCATCTTGTGAAGGTCGGACCGGATTTAGAGCCTGTACGCATCGAAACGGAAATCGTATCGATTGACGAGGAATCTGTTCCCACATTTGACCCGGAGTTTGAATTTCTGAATGAACCTGAAGTGAGTGATTCTCCAGTGTCCACTCCTGGCTCAAGCGAGGAACTGGCGACAGCAGGTCCTCCCCTCGATCAGAATCATTCGGCAAAGATTCCCGTAACAGTTGTCGTTGAGTCGGAGGGTAATCCTCCAAAGGAACTACCTCTATCCGTAGAAATGTTTTCTGAAGATTTGCAATCTCCTGATGTGGGTGTGAAGGAGATTCCGCTACAACTCCATCCCATCACAATTGATTCCCTCGCTGTGATGAAACCGGAGATTCAAGGGAATGCTGATGTCAAAAAGGCACAAGCAGATGTGATTCCTGAACGCATTGAGCCAGTCCGAGACCCCAGAATCATTGTTCCAAAGCGGGTTCGACTGAACGAACCGATTGCTCGCAGAACGCTTGAAGAGTTTCGCGAGCCTCAGAATAATCCAATTCCCGAACAAACAACTCCCTCTCGTCCAGAAAGTCGTTCTAAGCCTTTACCAGACACCTCGAATAATGGCTTGCCATCATTGGAGGGACTTGAACCCATAGAACCGACGCGTTAATCGTTTGCGTTCAGTTTGACGAGACATATTGATTCGATTTCTGTGGATCCCTCATCTTCCCAGTTGGGGTGAATGTTCTCCAGCAGTAGTTCGGCATGTTCGTAGGTGCAAAAGCGATCCAGTCGACTGATCAATAAGAGGAAGTCATCGGATCGCAATGCCTCCTCGAATGATTCATACTTTGCGATCATGTGGTGCGGATTTATCGTGATGGCACGTTGGAAGCAGTGCTTTGTGACATTCGAGAACCCACCTTTACACGCGGCTGTTCCGGTGAGCAACAGGAACCGTAGTTCTCCCTGTTTCTGTAGTTTGAGACGAGATTCTCCAGCTAGATTTGCGAATGCCAGCATATGTCGTTCGTGAGTCTGCACGTATTAGTCTCCAATAGAGAATCCGAATCAATCAAGTCAGGTCAATCTGCAATCCATCGTAAGCCGGCTCGATGTGATCGGGTAAGCGATTGTTGAGTTCCGTGTAATCCAGTGAGTGCGAGATGTGGGTCAGATAAGCCCGTTTGGGTTTCAGTTTTTCGATGGCTTCGAGACTTTGATCGACCGAAAAATGTGTCGGATGCGGTTCGTCTCGAAGCGCGTCGATGACGAGAGTGTCGAGCCCTGCCAATTTCTCCCAGCTTTCCTCGGGTATCTCGCTGACATCCGTGCAGAAGGCGACATCATTGATCCGAAATCCCAACACGGGCATCTTCCCGTGCAGCAAGCGAATGGGAATGACCTCCAATCCCAATAGGCCAAATGGCTCCAAGCCGATGTTTTCAAATGTTAGTTTGGGAACTGCGAAATGGTGAGAATTGAATTTTGGTGGCTCAAAACAGTAGTAGAAGGCCTTTCGGAGATGTCCCTCAACCATCGGTTCGCAAAATAGCGGGACATCTTGTTTTAAGCGATATCCGAAAATGCGGAGGTCGTCGAGACCGTAGATATGATCCGCATGACCGTGGGTGAATAAGGCGGCGTGAACGCGAGAGACTTTTTCTCGGATTAATTGCAATCGCAACTCGGGTGGAGTGTCGATGACGAAATTGCCATCAGGAGCATTGACCAGCACAGATGTCCTGAATCGATGATTCTTGGGATCCGTTGAAGTGCACACTGCGCATTCACACCCAATGATCGGGACACCAACGCTTGTTGAAGTGCCCATAATGGTCATCCGTGGTGATACTTGTTTCGTCATCGTGACCTTTTCTCAACGCATACCGCTATTTCTAGGATGGATCATGCGTTTTTCTTGTGAAGTCGGCAAGTCAGCTCGAGCAATTCTTCAGAGTGCTCTGCACTGAGCCTCCATGTGAATTGTCGTCGCATCGACAATGACACAGATAGTTAACAGGTAAAGAGCGCATCGAATGTGCAGGACATGCCCGTTTCGTGGTCATTTTCACGAGAGGGATACGACTCCACGAATTGTCAACTCGTCGTAAGTACAGATTGTGCAATGGTTAGAGGAAACAGCAATAAAATGTCCGAGGTGGTACGGCAAATGCCAATAGGTTCTCTCGTGTGTGGAAGACAGTCATCATCAGAAGGCCCACGGATGATGACTGATGTTGCCGCGTCTTCTGGGTGTAGTTCGGCCGGGGGTAAAGCCGGAGTGTATCTGTGTGGATACTTTTCCGGGCGAGCGCCTTTGCTTCCGGTCGACTCCCCTGGGCGAGGTTTCTTTATTTTGCTGACGCAGTTTTCAGATGAAGCGTCTCGCAAATTATATTTGCTTTTCCACACGAAGGATGAACAGTTCCTCAATCCACAGTATGATGGATCAACAAGGAACGATTTCATGACGCAACCCAAACCACGTATTTGCACTTTCGAGAGTCGACGCGCATCCGAAATGTGTAAACTGATCGAAAAGTTTGGTGGTCATGCCACGAACGCTCCCTCAATGCGTGAAATGCCTCTCGATCAACAATCGGCAACTCTCGAATTTGCCGAGAGGCTCTTCGGGGAAGATGTTGATATTCTGGTACTCATGACGGGTGTGGGAACTCGTCATATGGCCGACGCGATTGCCACCAAATATCCTCGCGAGAAATTGATTTCAGCTTTACACGACCTTACGATTGTTGTGCGTGGTCCCAAGCCGACGGTGGTTCTCAAAGAATGGGGCGTGCCAATTCATGTGCGCACTCCCGAACCAAATACATGGCGGGAGATGCTGATCGCCATGCAAGAACAACTCGACCTGTCTGGGAAGCGTGTCGCGGTTCAGGAATATGGTATTTCGAATGACGAGTTTTTGCAGAGTTTGAGAGCTTCAGGGGCCGTAGTCGAATCGGTCATCGTCTACCGCTGGGATTTGCCGTTGGATCGAGGTCCGCTGGAATTCGCCATTACTGAACAAATTAAAAATCCCTTTGACGTGTTAATGTTCACCTCAGCTCAACAAATTCGCCACGCTTTGCAGGTGGCTGAAGAACTCGGGAATAAAGAGAAGTTTCGAGAGTCATTATTGCAGAGCAAAATCTGTTCGGTTGGCCCCACCTGCTCTGAGACACTCGTTGAATGCGGCCTCCAGGTCGATTTTGAGGCCTCTCCTCCCAAAATGGGACCTCTCGTGCGTGGGGCAATGGAGTTGGTGTCAGCAGGATGATACCGTTTCGCGGGCTCGCCTGTCATGCTAGAATCCTTTGACAGATAAGGACTTCAAGAATGACACCCGAATTACAAAATAGCCGCTTTATGAAAGCGGTCCGCCGAGAACAAGTCGACACGACTCCATTGTGGATTATGCGCCAAGCGGGACGATATCTCCCTGAGTACATGGCCGTTCGCAATAAGGTTACGTTCCTCGAACTTTGTCAGACTCCCGAACTTGCCGCCGAAGTCACGCTGACCGCACAATCGGTGCTCGGTGTAGACGCGGCCATTCTGTTTGCCGACTTATTGCCGATTCTGCAACCGATGGGCTTCGATCTTGAATATGTCAAAGGGGAAGGCCCGGTCATACATAACCCGATCATGGCTGCCTCAGAAATCGACAGGGTGAAGGCCGTCGATAACATCGATGATCTTGGCTATGTCTTTGCAGCAGTCAAATTGATCAGAGCTCAACTTCCCGCCGACATTCCGCTGATTGGTTTTGCCGGAGCGCCCTTCACCTTGGCGTCTTATGCCATTGAAGGGGGCAGCTCAAAAAATTACGTCCGTACCAAAAGCATCATGTACAACGATGAACCTGCATGGAAGTCGTTAATGGAAAGGCTCTGCTCATCACTTTCGGCGTATCTGAATGCCCAAATAGAAGCGGGTTGTCAGGTCGTACAAATATTTGATAGTTGGGCCGGTTCCTTGTCGCCTGGGGATTATACACGGTATGTGTTGCCCTATCTGAAACAGATGATTGACGGCATTACGCCGGGAACTCCGGTGATCAATTTTTTGACAGGCAATCCCTGTTTACTTCCGATTCAGAAAAAGGCGGGCGGCGATGTGATTGGCCTTGATTGGCGAATTGACTTGAAAGAGGGTTGGGAACTCGTCGGACATGACCGTGGAATACAAGGGAATTTGGACCCGGTGTCGCTGTATGCCGACTTGCCAGTCTTGAAACAACGTGTGCAGGATGTTCTCGATCAAGCGGAAAACCGTCCCGGACATATTTTCAATCTGGGACACGGCGTCATGCCCGACATGAACCCCGACAATGTCAAAGCGCTGGTGGAAATGGTGCACGAGTTGGGAGCAAGATAAAAGCGGTTGTAAAAAAAAGTGGGTTTCGATGAAGTCCTTCTCTTCCTCTGGAGGAGAAGGTGGCCGAAGGCCGGAGGAGGAGGTTATTGAGGGCAAATACTCCTGGTGTGTCTCGAATTATTATGACTGAATCGTCATCACAATCTTTCCGGGTTGCCGTCGTAGGTGGTGGTCTGTCTGGACTCTCGGCCGCTCATCGACTCATCGAAAAGTCGCAGGAATCTGGGAAAACTTTCGATCTTACTTTGTTTGAAGCGACACCCCGAACGGGAGGGATGATCGCCACCAAGCGGATCGGCGATTATCTTGTGGAACTTGGGGCTGATTCGTTTATTACCAACAAGCCCGCGGGTGTCGCACTATGTCGGCGTTTGGGGATGGAAAACGAACTGATTCCCACCATTGGTCAATGGAGGAAGTCTCTGGTTTTAAAGGATGGAAAACCGGTCCAAGTCCCCGAAGGGTTCATGCTGATTACGCCGGCGAAAGTCTGGCCAATTTTGAAAAGTCCGATCTTCAGTTGGGGAGGAAAACTGCGGATGGGATTGGAACGGCTCCTCCCTGCAAAGAAAGCCGCAGTAGACGAGGATGAATCGCTGGCATCGTTTGTCAGGCGTCGTTTCGGTCAGCAATTGCTCGACCGATTGGTGCAACCATTGGTGGGAGGAATTTATACCTCCGACCCTGAGAAACTTTCTTTGCGAGCCACCCTGCCCCGCTTTCTTGATCAGGAGCAACAATTCGGCAGCCTGATCAAGGCGAGTCGTTCTCAAGCGAAACAACAATCCAAAGCAGAGAACTCGGCAAGTGGAGCACGTTACGGACTCTTCACAGCCCCGAAGAACGGTATCCAATCGATTCTCGACTGCTTACGCGAAAAGGTCGAAACCTCTGCGACAATTCGGAGTGATTGTCTCATTCAATCCATTACAAAAAACGACAATGGTTGGTCGGTGACGATTGTCGGTGGAGAAACTGAACTGTTCGATGCAGTAATCCTCGCCCTCCCCACTCATCGTGCGGCTGAGTTACTAGAGGGCGTCAGTCCAGAACTGGCAGAAGATTTGTCTTCGATTGAATATGCCTCATCGGCCATTGTTGTTTCGGGACACAATCTGGATGACATAACACACCCCCTCGACGCGTTCGGACTGGTGATCCCCGAAATCGAAAAACGGGACATTATCGCGGTCAGTTTTTCGAGTCGCAAATTCCCGGGGCGTGCTCCCGCAGGAAAAGTGATTCTGCGGACATTCGTTGGCGGAGCGATGCACCCTGAAATGATGGAGTTGTCTGACGACGCGCTGAAACAGATGGTCCGTAACGAACTGACTGCCATGCTGGGAGTCACCGGCGAACCGGACTTTGCTGAGGTGATCCGTTATCAGAACGCGATGCCCCAGTATCACGTCGGGCATCTCGACCGTGTGGCGTCTATTGAGTCGCGAGTCGCAGGTTTGCTGGGCCTCGAACTAGCCGGGAATGCGTATCGCGGGGTGGGGATCCCCGATTCCATTGCGAGTGGTGAAGCCGCTGCGGAACGAGTCCTGAAATAGAAGTACCCTTGATGGATACGAGTTATGTCCTCGCTACAATATCTCTTTCTGATAATGACATTTGGCCTCATTGTGTCTCCAGATTGTCACTCGGCGGAGTGTCATCCAAATGTCTTATTCATCTCGGTCGATGATATGAACGATTGGGTGGGCTGTTTGGGAGGGTACGCCGCCGAAGTCCACACTCCCAACATCGACAAATTGGCAGCGCGGGGTATGTTGTTCCGCAATGCGCATTGCCCTGCCCCGGTTTGCAATCCGTCACGGACCGCAATTCTGACCGGTCTGAGACCTTCAACGACGGGAATCTATGATAACGGTGCCTGGTGGCGTCCTGCTTTACCAGATGTTGTCTCGCTGCCGGAATGTTTTCAGCAAGGTGGTTATCTTGTGGCGGGAGGTGGAAAAGTGTTCCATCATACGCCCGGCTTCAATCCTCCCGAGCAGTGGAACGAGTATTTTTTGCAGGTCTTCGATGATCATTGGCATCGTCCGGGACCGCTGGATACGGTTCCTATTAAGGGAATTCACTGGCCCGCTGGTTTTCCCTTGAATGAGTTGCCCAATGTCAGGACCACCAAACGACCGCCTGCCAATCCCAAAGAGTTCGACTGGGGGGCGATGTCAAAATCGGATAGAGAGATGGGAGACGGCCAGATGGTCGATTGGGCGAAGCGGTTTCTCATGCAATCGCACGATCAGCCATTCTTTCTCGCAGCGGGAATCTTTCGCCCGCATCTGCCGTGGTATGCCCCGAAGAAATATTTCGATTTGTATCCTTTGGATGAGGTTGAGTTACCGGTTGTTCCTGAGAATGACCTTGCTGACATTCCCACTGCGGGACAGAAGATGGCCGAGTATCGCGGTGACGAATGGGAATATCTGAAAGCCAATAACCATTGGAGGAAAGCCGTGCAGGCGTACTTGGCCTCGATCAGCTTTGCCGACGCGATGGTGGGTAAATTGCTCACAGCGTTAGAAAAGAGTCCGTATAGAGACAATACAATCATTGTCCTCTGGTCGGACCACGGTTGGCATCTGGGAGAAAAGCACCATTGGCACAAGTTTACTTTGTGGGAAGAGGCGACCCGCGTACCGCTTGTCGTCAATGTCCCCAATCTGACCAAAGCCGGGCATACTTGTGATCGGGCGGTCAGCTTGATCGATCTTTATCCGACTCTCGTCGACTTGTGCGGTCTGGATACGCCGAACAATCTCGACGGTCAATCACTGCTGCCATTGTTGAATGATCCGCAATTTCAACCCGATCGGACGGCATTAATCACGCACGGCCGAGGCAATCATGCCGTCCGTTCGCAAAATAGGCGATACATTCGGTATGCGGACAATTCCGAAGAACTGTACGACCACCGCATCGACCCGCACGAATGGACGAATCTCGCGGCTGATACGGAGTATGGCGACATTAAAAGCCTTTTGAGAGCCCAGATCCCTGTCAATAATGCTCCGCAGGCTGCTGGCAAATCTCGTTATAAATTCGATCCCAAAAGCTATACCTGGCGGACAAAACCTATCAAGATTAAGCCATAGGTAGTGTGAGAACTGGGAAATTATTTCCAGAGAATTGTTTTGCGACAGTACTGGAAATTGGTGTCTTATTAGCGGCTTATCTTTGGTGCTTGGTATGGAGATCGTTGTGATTCGTTCGGTAATGATACCAATTTGTTTTCTGGTGACGATTTTAGCTGTCGGCTCTTTCTCTATCGCTAAAGAAGAACAAGATTCAGCGTTCCGAGATTCGTCGAACTCTGAATTGAACGACTTGATCCCGGGAAGATATCCGCAATCCGAATGGAAAGGCAGATACACTCAGGATGTCGTCAAGTACGTTGATGCACATCCCGGATCTCCTCACTCTCCAAGATTGTGCTTCGATTTGTATCTGGTTGCGATAGAGCTTAATGATAAAGAGTTGATTTCAGACGAATGATTCTTTGAATTCATCACAACATCAACCAGACGGTGGTTTCACAGATCATATCCTGAATCATCGAGATACCAGCCGTTGGGGCTATCGAGATCTCACGTTTTCTTATCTGTGTCATCCGTGCAATCCGTGGTTAAAAACTTTTACAACGCCCGGCTTGATTGCGCAATAAATCTAGTTCATTCAAAATAGGCAGGCAAAAGAATAACTGAACGAGTCCCGACTGCTCGCGCAGTCGGGCTATGATTCCAGCTCGGCTCATATCACTTGGCGTATTGAACATTGCGGGATTCTCGCATGATCACGACCTTGATCTCGCCCGGATAAGTGAGCGTATCTTCAATCGCTTTGGCGATATCTTTACTCATCTTGGCGGCTTCGCGGTCGTTAACATGTTTCGGATCAACGATGATTCGAATTTCGCGACCTGCTTGAACAGCGTAAGTTTGTTCCACGCCGGGAAAGCCGTTGGCGAGAGCTTCGAGTTCTTCGAGTCGTCGGACATATTTTTCCAAAGTCGCACGACGAGCGCCGGGGCGTCCCGCAGAAATTGCATCGGCGGCAGCGACAAGCACTGTGTAGATGTAGTCGGGGCGAATGTCATCGTGATGACCGGCAGCGGCGTGAACAACTTCGTCACATTCGCCGTATCTTTTGAGAAGTTCGGCACCAACGGCTGGGTGTCCTCCCTCCATCTCGTGATCGGCGGCTTTGCCAATATCGTGCAGGAATCCGCAGCGTCGTGCAAGATTCACATCGAGGTTTAATTGCTCGGCGAGTAACCCGGTGAGATGGGCGACTTCGATGGAGTGTTGCCGGACGTTTTGTGAATAACTGACGCGGAACTGCAAGCGTCCCATGAGTTCGACGATCTTCTTGTGAAGCCCACGGGTTTCCGCTTCCTCACACGCTTCGACACCCAGCTTGCGGATATGTTCTTCCATCTCTTTTTCGGTTTCCGCATGGACTTCTTCGATGCGGCTGGGATGGATTCGTCCATCCTGGATCAGTTTCTGGAGAGTCAGTTTTGCGGTTTCACGACGGACATTGTCGAATGCCGAGACAATCACCACGCCGGGCGTATCATCGACGATGACATCGACGCCGGTCGCTTTCTCGAACGCACGGATGTTTCGCCCTTCTCGACCGATGATTCGTCCCTTCATGTCGTCGCTGGGAATGTCGATGGTCGAGACGGTGGTTTCGGAGGTGTGTTCCGAGGCGAATCGCTGAATCGCCATACCGATCATCTCGCGAGAGATCTTTTCG
>JAQWSQ010000211.1 GCA_029243145.1 Planctomycetaceae bacterium
GAGTCACCAATCAAAAAATTCGCGAATACTACGTCACGCAAGTCGATGAACTCAACCACAGCATCACTCGACTCGACCTGGTCTTTACCAGCGATCCTTTTTCGAGAGATAGTATCGCCAACTTCAATCTCTTCCGAGAGAGGATGGAGCAATACGCTGCAGAGTTTGACATTGCGATCCAAGAACTTCACGACGAAGAAATTCTTGCTCTCAAAGAAGAGCTTGAAGAGCCAGGATTAGAGAACGATGAAATCTCCGAACTTCAAGAGGCGCTGAAAGACGTACAAAGTCACACAATCCTTCCGACCGAACTTTCGTTTCTCGGACCAACAGCCAGTATCGCCGACCTGAAAGCCGTCACTGATCGCGATCAAATCAGGATCGAAGTGTTGGTGCTCACAGCCGTCTTTCTCATTTTAGTCATGCTATTGCGACGAGTGATGATCTCCTTCTACTTGTTGATGAGCGTATTTTTCACCTTCTTTGTGTCATTAGGGGCTGCCGCTTTGCTGTTTTACAGTTTGGATCCGTCAGGCTTCGCGGGACTTGATTGGAAGGTTCCCGTCTTTTTGTTCACAATTCTGATTGCGGTTGGAGAAGACTACAACATCCTGCTGATGACCCGAATTGGAGAGGAACAGAAGGAACATGGTCTCGTCGAAGGCACATTGCAAGCCTTGCAGAAAACGGGCAGTATTATCTCCAGTTGTGGAGTAATCATGGCGGGAACATTCTCGTCGCTTCTGTTTGGCACGCTTCTCGGCATGCAACAGCTAGGGTTTGCTCTGGCATTTGGAGTGCTTATAGACACGTTCATTGTGAGGCCAATTCTCGTACCGGCTTGGTTGGTCATGTTGTATCGAGGGTATTTTGGTCCTTTGGGAAGATTTTTGGGAGCTCCCCGTTCTGAGCCAAATGAACCTGAGCCAACCTCTTCGAAGACTTAGGCTTCCGCTGAGTGATTCACAATCTGAGAGTGTTCCATGGTGAGTCGGAAAATATTTGGGTTAGGAACCATTGTCGTCGATCACCAATTGTTCGTTGATCATTTTCCGGTCGTGGATACCAAAATTGAAGCGACAGAATCACGTTTACAGGTGGGAGGACCAGCCCCTACAGCTCTCGTGTTTCTCTCTCGACTGGGTCACGACTGCACGTTTGCCGGCTTATGGGGAGACGATCACTTTGGGACAATCATCGAAGAAGATCTGCAGCACGAACGGGTAAATTTTTTCCCAGCATCCCGACAACAGGGAATCGAAACTGGGACCGCCCACGTCTGGGTCGAGCAGTCAACGGGAAGCCGTACCATTGTGTGTAACCGAGTCACCGAGAATGCCAAGCCACTCGAGGAACTCGCCACTCATCTCCCGCAAGCGGGTGTTCTGCATCTCGACGGATGGCCTGCTGAGACCTCCTTTAGATTCGCACAATCGGCCAAATCAAATGGATGCACCGTGTTCCTCGATACGGGCTCTCCCAAAGGTCGAACCGATGAACTCTTACAATTTGTTGATGTGGTCAACGCACCGCGCCGATTTTTGACGCAGTTCTTTCAGGATGATGATATTGAAAGTGGAGCTCGACGATTGCTGGAATCAGGGCCAAAAATGGTCACGATCACAGACGGCGTTCAAGGTGCCTGGGTATTCACTCAGCAGGAGACGAACTACCGACCCGCCTTCACCATCGTCACGAAAGATTCAACGGGAGCCGGCGACATTTTTTCGGGCGCGTTGATTCATGCCTGCTTGCAACAATGGACTCCCGAGCGAATTCTTGAATTCGCCTCGGCATCTGCCGCTCTCAAGTGCCAACAACAGGGAAATCGGGAGGCTCTCCCCACATTGGCACAAATCGAACAATTGATTGCCTCCAATCGTGAGAGCGTGTGAAAATGGTCAGTCGGTCACAATTTTGAGATTCGGAATCGCGGCTTTCAAAGCATTCAGAGTTTCTTCCGATGGCCCCACGTAACGCAATCGAAGTTCTTTCAACGATTTCAATGCGGTCAGTTTCGCGAGACCTGCGTCCGTCACGCCGGTTCCATTGAGAACTAATACTTCCAATTTCGGGAGTTGAACAATCGTATTGATCGCTTCATCAGTAATGAATGAATCTTCCAAGTCGAGTGTTTTGAGATGACTTAAACCGACCAAGCCGGCGATGTTGGTGTCATCGGTGGGAGTTTGCCGGAGATTGAGTGTCTCCAATGTGGTCAACTGGCCCACTGCTGCAAGCCCTTCCTCACCGAGAAAGTTCTCGAAAAGATTGAGTTCTACAATCGCGGGCAACTTGGAAAGGGTAACCAAACCTGAGTCGCCGACGGGAGTACCGCGAAGATTCAATGTTTTTAATTTCTCCAACCCGGCCAACGACTTCATTCCTTCATCACCAATGCCGTTCACTCGCATGAGACTGATGAATTCAAGATTCTTGAGGTCTGCCAAGTATTTCAATCCTTCGTCAGTCACTTGCGTGTCATCCAGTTCAATCGCTTTCAATTTGGGAAACTGGTGTGCTGCCTCCAGAACAGCATCATTAAAGGAAGGCCCCCAAACATTGATTCGTTCCAGATCTTTGATAGGGGCAAGCTGCTTGATGAAATCAGGAGAGGCAGAGGTGCCTTGAATCTTCACACTTCTCAAATGAGGCATCGTGGCCAGATACTTGGCTCCGGAATCATCGACTCCCGTGAAACGAATGTCGGCTTCTTTGAGTGAGGCTAACGGTTGAAGATATTTCAAGTCGTCGCCAGTAATATTCGTTCGTCGAAGATAGATGGCTTTCAGATTACTAAGGGTGGAAAGTTGTTTGAGCCCTTCTCCTGTCAAATTGGTATTGTCTAATCCCAAGATATTCAATGAGGTGAGATTGCCGACAAGCTTCATACCTTCATCAGAGATTTTAGGGCCAGACAATCTGAGATCGACGAGATTGGGAAGACCCTCGATGTGAACTAATTCGTCATCTCCGATGGGATAATCGAGAGCGTACATTTTTGTAATGTAGCCGTCGTCATCAGCGACCAAGCGAACATTCAGTTCTTTGAGAGCGTCGATTGACTCCGCAGAATCTTCGAGTCGCGATGATTCAGCCGGCTCCGCGGGCTGTTGGGTGTTTGAGGCATCTGGTGCGGATGGCTGAGGGCAACCCGTGATGACCAAAGAGGAAATCGCGCAAGAAAGGAAAAGAAGTCGATTCATGGGAGGACTCAAATTCTACATGCTGAAACAGAATTATCAAAATGAGCACGCAGCTCATTTCCTGTTCATGCAGAATAATGGTCCTGAAGTGGATTGGCAATTCACGACTTGATTTGAACTTTTTGAGAACGGGCTCTACTGTTGCGGCTGCTCTTCGCCGGCAAGACGGATGCGAGCTGTGGTATCGTCGTAAGCTCCGCCTGCCCCCGAAGAATAAGAAGGTAGAAATGCCACCTGTCGGGGCATTTTGCGATTGGGTGTGTACGAAGCCTGTTGGACGGAATCTGCGATTTCTTTCTTGAGGGATCCATTTTCATACGGACCGATTCCCAACACATACCAGTTGTTGCGATCAGATTGCGCCAATGAAACTCCACCATCACCCAAAATTTGACCCGATTTTGTGTGATACGCGACGATCCCCAGTTTGGCGGCGGCGTTTTGAGATTCTTTCGACACGAATCGCAATTCGGGGAGCGTCACCATTCCCGGAATGGCCACTTCTGGAATTCCCAAAAACATTTTGGAGGAATCTGTTCCGACACCACCACTGCGAAGTTCCAGGCAGATATCAGAATTCTCTTTTTTATCCACAATCGAAACCCCTTGCATCATCAAACGATGGCGAATCGATCCGATGGTGTAATTTTTATCGACCGATTCCATGTACTTCTCTTCAAGGAAGACGTTATGTCCCGCGAAAGCGCCGAAATCGACGTTCGAGAGCGAATCATCGATGGCGTTTGAAATGAGCAATTGCTCTGTCGCTGTACGCGCGGTGTTGGAAGTCGCTGTGGATGTACAACCTGTGATTGCTGTTGCACAAACGAGCAGGCAAAACAGAAGAGCTCTCATGAGAACACCTGAATTCGGAATTGAGGTAATTGATAATTGAGGTTCAGACGGAACGTCTGCAAAGGTGGGGGTAAGGATCGAAGTTGATCCTTTGGAAGGGCCAGAGTGATATGTTTTTTGAGTAATTTCTGTCAAGACGGATCCCCAAACCCCTCACTCGTAAAGTACCGAAACTACCAATTCTTTGTAGACAGGAAGCCTGCACAGCATGGAGAACCGAGCGGGACTCTTTATGATAGGTCGAAGAGTCAAAAGTGAGAAAACACAACCGACGTGCGGAAGAGAATGACATATGAATAACGAGCGGATCGCCTCACACTTTGATGAACTTGCCGATCTTCTGGAAATCCAGGGCGCCAACCCGTTTCGCATTCGTGCCTACCGTAACGCTTCGCGAACTCTGGAAGGGATGACCGACTCAGCCGCATCACTTCTGGATGAGGACGCCGATCTGACGGAGCTACCAGGAATCGGTAAAGACCTGGCTGCGAAAATCGCTGAGCTGGTCGAATCGGGAACTCTCGAACAACTGGAAGAGTTGAAAGCCGAAGTTCCTCCCGGTGTCCTCGACATCATGCGCCTTCCCGGTGTCGGTCCTAAAAAAGCGGCCTCTCTCTTCAAAGAATTGAACATCACCAGCCTCGACGAGTTGAAAGCCGCTGCTCAGGCGGGAGAGATCCAAAAACTGAAAGGCTTCGCCAAGAAAACCGAAGACTCGATTCTGGCCAACATTGATCAAGCCGCAAAATCGAAAGAACGAACCTTCTTTGCAACGGCAGAACCGCTGGTCGAACAAATTGTGGAAACTCTCATCACGCTACCCTCCACTCAACAGGTCACACCTGCGGGAAGTTTCCGCAGACGCAAAGAAACCGTCGGCGATCTCGATATTCTCGTCACTTCCGAGGATGTCAATGAAGTGATGGACGCACTTGCCAACCATGAGTTAGTCGAAGACGTGCTACAACGAGGAGAAACTAAGCAACGAGTCCGCCTCATCAAAGGACTCGAGATGGATTTGCGTGTCGTTCCGGAAAAGTCTTACGGAGCCGCAATGCAGTACTTCACCGGTTCTAAAGAACACAACATCGTGATGCGGAAACGGGCACAAAAACAAGATCTCGAGTTAAATGAGTACGGCTTGTTTTCGGGAGAGAAATCCATCGCGGGGAAAACCGAGGAAGAAGTCTACGAAGCTCTCGGCTTAGCATGGGTGCCTCCCGAGTTACGAGAAGACCGGGGAGAATTTGAACTCGCTGAAAATGATCAGCTTCCCGAGCTTGTCACGCTCGACGATATTCGTGGTGACTTGCACATGCACACAACCGCGACAGACGGCACAGCCACTATCGAAGAAATGATTGAAGCTGCCAAAAAACGTGGCCGGAAATACATTGCGATCACCGATCATTCAAAACGAGTCACGATGGCCAACGGACTCGATGCAGATCGGCTGCGCAACCATTGGGAGAAGATTCGCAAAGTCGCCGAGCAGACCAAAGGCATTCAGGTCATGTGTGGCATTGAATGCGACATCCTCGAAGATGCAACTCTGGACCTCCCGGACGATGTGTTGGAGGAAGCCGATTGGGTACTGGCTGTTTTGCACTATGGATTGAAGCAAGACAAACAGCAAATTCATAAAAGATTGATGACGGCCATCAAAAATCCCCACGTCGATATCATCGGCCATCCCACGGGACGAATCATCGGGAAGCGTCCAGGAGCCGAGATGGAGATGTCCGAAATCCTCAAAGCGGCCGCCGATCATGAAATCATGATGGAAATCAATGCCCATCCAAGTCGGCTCGATTTGCATGCCCAGCATGCGGCTGCCGCGAAAGATCTTGGGATCCCGATTGTCATCAGCACAGATGCCCACTCGACCGGAGGTATGGATGTCATGCGATATGGTGTCTTCCAGGCACGCCGGGCGGGATTAACGGCTGAAGATGTGGCCAATTCTCGAACTTGGTCACAATTCAAAAAGCTAATGAAATAAGCACTTCAGGAGACAGCCCCGTCTCACAATAGACTGTTAATATTCTAAGAGATTTGCAAATCTGTTGATCACTCTCAACAATGGTAATACGAATTCAATCATGTTCTCCCTGAAAGGAGTTTTTTATGTTCCGTAAAACAATCTCGATGCTGACATGCCTGGCGGCACTCGCAATCACTGGAATGTTGTCAGCCGATGATGTGAAAATTAAAGCAATCACTTTGGATGTCCCCAAGAGCTGGGAACAACAACCGGCAAGCAACCGGCTGCGACTGGCAGAATTCAAAATCAAGCCGGCTGAGGGAGAGACCGATGCGGAAATCGTGGTCTATTCGTTCGGCGGAGGCGGAGGCGGAGTGGCTGCGAACATCAGCCGATGGGTGAAGCAGTTTGAAGCGGAAGGCCGAGAGGTGAGCGTGACCGAAGGAAAATCCAAAGCAGGCGAGTATGTACTTGTGGATGTTTCGGGAACTTATAACAAACCAATCGGACCACCGATTCGGCAACAAACGGAAAAGACACCCAACTCGCGGATTCTGGCTGCCATCATCAATGTCGGCGAAGAAGGAAACTACTTCCTGAAATTAACCGGTGGAAAGAAAACGATTGAAACAGAGGTCGAGAGTTTCCGTAAATCGTTTGGAGCCGATAAATCGTCTGAGAAACCATTTGAGCAATGATTGCCCGTTTCATCGCGCAAGCAAAAAGCCCGGCGAATTCTCGTCGGGCTGTTTTTATGGCTGCCGCTTTGTCAAAAGTTAGCGCAAGACTTTGTGACAGGTTTTGCAGCGTTTTTTCATCGCTGCCAGTTTGCCACATTTGGGACAGCGGGCATTTCTGCGGGCTTTTTTCAGTTTTGTTCGAGGACGTAGGACCATGGTTCTGTTTCCGAAAATCGAATCTGTGAAAGTTTCTGCGAATCTCTAGTGTAGATCTTGCGGGAAAAAATCACAAACGACTCAGTCTCGCAATCTGACGAATTTTCTGACAGGGTGTCCAGAAGTGACGAACTACCCCAATCAGCAAGCAGATTCTGACCAATTGCGACAGTTATACGGCTTGCAATTTCTCGTGGCGTTGTTTGCCCTGGCTCAAATTGGCACCTCCTATCAACTCTGGTTGCCTCAGTCCCAATTTCCGCAAGTCCCTGTGATACATGGGTTTGTCTGGCCCGGAGCTTTGGCCTGGACACTGCTGGGTGTTATGGTTCTGGGGCTTTTGGGTCAATTGATTGATTCGTTGCGAGGACAACTCTCGAAGCGGTTCTCTCTGCTCTTTCTACTCTCTGCGGGCAGCTTATTGCTGGAAGATCAGCACCGCGCGCAACCCTGGATGATCCATTATTTATGGATCTCGCTTTGGATTTTGATCGGCCCGCCCCGCAGAACATTGACGTTAGTCCTCGTTTTAACCACCAGCCTTTATGCCTATTCCGCGATCTCCAAAGCCAATTTCATGTTTCTCGAACAACATGGACAGGTGATTCTGTCGGGCTTGTTCCGTTCACTCAGTCTCGATTTGAACCGCATTCCCGAAACGATTCGCCGGTTGCTGATCGCCATATTTCCTGTGGGTGAGTTTCTGCTCGCAATTGGACTACTTATTCCGGGAACACGCCGACTGGCGGCATGCCTGTCGCTGATCATGCACGGCCTACTGATCCTCACATTTAGTTCACGCGGATTGAATCACGAGTGGAGTGTCTTGTTGTGGAACGGTTTTTTTCTGTTCCAGGCCTTCTGGCTGTGGTGCTTACCAAAACAAGTCCTGCAATTAAAGAATGATGTTCCCGAGTCTTCTCAACTCCGATACGACAAGCTGCTCATTTGTTGGATTGTCTTTTTCTGGAGTTTTCCCCTGCTCCGACTCACGGGACATCTTGACCAGTGGCTGGGATGGTCTCTCTACAGTCCACGAGCAGTTGTGGTTCGAGTTCTATTGGCGAAACCTCCCACGCAGATTGCCGATAATTTCCCACCATTTACAAATGATCCCTATCGCTGGATCGAAGGAGATGCAGGACCATTGGTGTTCGTCTCTGATCGCTGGTCGATCAACCAGCTTCATGTGCCCTTGAACCCGGAGCCTCGATTGGAAATTGCGGTCGCGTGGGCCTTGTGCGAAAAATACAACTGTTGGGAAGACTTGATCGTTGTTGTCGAGCAACGGAACCTAATGTCACCCACAGATCGCAAAGCGGAACAGTTTACCGGTCAGACAGAGCTGAAAGAATTACGCCGACAATTTCTGCTTCCAACTCAGTCGAATCATCGATTCCTCGACAATAACGGCCAACACCAATAAAAAAACACTCCAAAATATGGAGTGTTTTTTCTAGATGAGCTGCGACTCGATAGTCTCAATCGAATTCCGGACGACGCATGCCGAGTTGTTCTTTCAATCGGTTGACAATGCTAGAATGCATTTGGCTGACACGCGATTCGGAAAGACCCAGCGTGGTACCGACTTCCTTCATCGTCAATTCTTCGTAGTAATAGAGAATGATAATGAGTCGTTCATTACGGTTGAGGCCCTTCGTCACCAGCTTCATGATGTCGAGTTTTTGGATGCTGGTTGTCGGGTCTTCCCCTTTTGCATCTTGGATAATATCAATCTCCCGGACATCTTTGTAGCTATCGGTTTCGTACCATTTCTTATTCAGGCTGACGATACCCACTGCATTGGCATCGTTCTTCAGCTTCTCGTATTCTTCGAGAGGAAGTTCGAGTTTTTGAGCGACTGACGCATCACTCGGAGGTCCACCTGCTTCGGCTTCGGCTTGCTTGCGAGCCGCTTCCAACTTGCTGGCTTTACTGCGAACAAGTCGTGGAACCCAGTCCATTGTTCTTAGCTCATCGAGCATTGCTCCACGAATACGTGGCACACAATAGGTTTCAAATTTCACACCGCGTTCGAGATCGAATGCTTCGATGGCATCCATCAGCCCAAACACGCCGGCAGACATCAAATCGTTCATATCAACGCCATCGGGCAACTTGGCCCACACACGTTCGGCGTTATAACGAACCAATGGCAGGTATTTTTCAATCAGGCGATTTCGTAAACCCTGATCGGTTTGGTCCTGTTTGAATATTGTCCAAAGCTGTAATGTGGCGTCATCGACCTTCGTTGCCATGGAACTCTCCGTCAGTTTTATAGTTTGTCTGTCGATCGTTGTGATTTGTTTGCGACCGAAATCGAACGCTTCGGTGCGAGGTGGTTTCGTGAATCTCCTGAAGAGATTCACTGCTCTCAACACGTTTCATAGAAGACGCATTGAAGGCCTATATTTACTATCGGTCGTTACAATCGTCAAATTGAATAAAATCCTCATAATCCTAAATTTCTTTTCAATCATAATACTCGACTCAGCTTACGTACTTCGCCAAAGGCTATGCCGCCCGTGTCTCTTCCCAATCGGCTGTCGCCAGACGACCAAAACGATCCACAAAACTGCTCTCCTCATTCGAAACATCGAAGTTCAAAAGCCAGCGACTCGCCAATCCATCAACGGTTGACTGCACGGACTCGGAAAACCTCCATTGCTCTGACTGATTCAAGGAACGATCTTGCGGCACGAACCCGGCCGCGGAAATCGAACTTTGCAGAAATAATTTTGTGGTTTGTTGTAGGCGATCAATGACATCGAATGCTTCTTCAGAAGAATCGACTTGATTCACCATGATCGATGTTCGGGACAATAAATTGGGCGATTGCTTGATGAATGTATAAGTGGCTGCGACTGCGGTTGGTTCCGACGTACAAACAAGCCAAGAGGAATCACAGCTTGAAATCAGTGACTGAACTTCTCCGCCAACCGTTCCGGGGAGGTCGAGAATCAGAACATTAAATTTTCTCTGCCAGCTATTGATGGCCGACTGAAGTACTTGAGATTGACCGCTAAGTGCCGTTGTTAAGTTACTCACACCATTTCCCAGCAAAAACTGGATACCGTCAGGCCCCGGTGTCATAACTTCCTCGGCACTGCGAGCGCCCGTCAACAGATGAGAGAGAGTCCACGAATGCTGAAAGCCGGAGAGTAAATCATGAGAGGCGTTTCCATTCACGTCCCACACGCAGACTTTGTAACCGGCTTTGACAAATGCCCTTGCGGTTTGAATGGCCAACGTCGTTTTCCCAACACCACCTTTGGCGCTGGTGACTCCCAGAACTTTTGCCAACGGAGATTTGTCGCCAGCGATCTGTAAGTAGGAAGTCGAACGCCGTTGTTCCATCAGTGTTCGGAGGGCTTGTGCCTGATCGGCCATTTGAATTACCGGTTTCAACAAGGAAATATGGATGTGGAATTTATTTTTAGTGCAGAATGTCTCGACCGAGAATCCGTCGGGCGAGACGGTCGTAAAGGGCTGGTTCGATATCATCGGGGACATTTTGTCCCGTCGTCAGATAGCTAACCGGGAGGTCCAGTTCTCGATTCAACGAGAGAACAGCCCCCAAACTATCCGCCTCATCAAGCTTGGTGAGGATGAGTGAAGTCACATCGGCAGTGGCGAAGTTTCGGGCTGTTGATAAAAGACTTTTCACACTTGCTGTGAGACTCATGACCAAGTGAACTTCATCGACGTTGGCAGCCGCGAGGAGTTGTTTCAATTCCTTGATCTTCAGTTCGTCTTTCGGGCTACGCCCTGCCGTATCGATCAGCACCAAATCCATGTCCGATAGTTCTTCCATTGCTTGTTGCATTTCTTGTGAATTCGTGACGACTTTCATCGGCAGATCGATAATTTCTGCATAGGTACGAAGTTGTTCGACGGCCGCGATGCGATAGGTATCAACCGTCACGAGACCCATCTTGATTCCGTCGCGAAGACGAAAATTTGCAGCAAGCTTGGCGATGGTGGTCGTTTTCCCAACACCGGTTGGACCGACCAAAGCCACCACTTTTTGCTGTTGAGCAACAATTTGAATCGGCCCACTGCAATTGAGTTCTCGTTCCACCATGCCAGTCAACAAGTGACGGGCTCGCTTCGGGTTTTCAGAAATCAAAGCACCCGCTTCCTGTCGCAAGCGAAAAATTAAATCACGAGCCAGACTTTCATCCAAATCGACATCAATCAATTCGGCATACAAGTCAAAGAGTTCCACGGGAACATCGACAGAAGAACTGACGATTTGTTGCTGGCCAATTTGTTCGAGCATCGATTGAATGGAGTTCAACCGTTCCTCGAGTGCGGAAAGTCGCGTGGGCTGTTGTGTCTCTTCTTCACGAATGGAGTCTGTCGCAACGGGCTCTCTCTGTTTCGATGGTGAATTCAACGGTTGCTCGTCGAATGATTCCAGATCGAAACCGGCAGAATTTGAAAAATCGATGGCAGCACGTTCCCAGCGGGATCCAACACCGGCAGTCACTTCGATCTCCGTCTTGGTTTTGAACCACGCCAACAAACGATTTTGTGCGACTTCACGACTTTGCAGAATCACGGCCTCATCGCCGATATCTTGTCGGACAAGATCCATCGCGGCTTCTAAAGACGCAGCTCGAAATGTTCTAATTTCAGACATAAATAGATCCTGAGTCTCTTATGTGACCGTTTCGGCCACTGTCGTTTGTAAGGTATTTTGTGATATTATATTTTGGCCGAAGATCTGTTTGTAGATATGAATTTCAGTATCACGACCGATTTCCTGACGCGCTAAAACTCCCAGCCGTGGTAAGCGATTTCGAGTTAAACGCTTGAGTGCCGGGCGAAGTTCCGCATCGCAGATGAGGACTGGAGAAAAACCATCGGTAATCATTTGCCCGACCCGTTGATTCAACTCAATCAGCAGTAACTGTTCGCGTTCGCGTGTGATTCGCAAGAAGGGAGTGTTGTCATCCCAAGCGACCAGAGGCA
Source organism: Planctomycetaceae bacterium (assembly GCA_029243145.1). Taxonomy (GTDB): domain Bacteria; phylum Planctomycetota; class Planctomycetia; order Planctomycetales; family Planctomycetaceae; genus JABURQ01. The sequence continues at coordinate 11,919 of JAQWSQ010000211.1, forward strand.
GTAACGATTCCTCAAGCTGAGTGCCTAGTTCGAGTGCCGTTAATCGACGATTTTCATCGCGATAATATTCGGTAATACTGCCGGCCAGTCTTCTGCGAACCAACTCAGCGAGAGGGCCCGACTGATGGACTCGCGTGCTGTAATCTCCCATCGTTTGCAAAATGGTTTCCAAATCGCGAATGGGAACACGTTCTTCCAATAGCGAAGTCAGCACCTGATGTATTTTGACAGTATTGATAACATTCGGAACCAGTTCTTCCACCATTCGTGGTGCTTTTTTCTTCAGGCGATCGAGCAGTTCGTGAACTTGCTGACGAGTGAGCAGTTCTGCGGCATGATCATGGACAACTTCGGCAAAGTGAATGATGAGGGCTGTCGAAGGTTCAACCACACGATACCCGTATGATCTTGCCGTCTCTGACTGGCGAGACTCGATCCATTTTGCCCGTAACAAATCGCTACTGGTCTGCAATTCGATCCCAGCGATTTGGCGAGTGGTTTGAGGCGTTTCGAGTGCGAGAAAACCATCGGGATATGCGGTCCCTCGTGCGAACTCCACCCCTTTGATGCGAATCCGGTATTCATGTCGGTCGAGACTCAGATCGTCTCGAATCTGAACGCGGGGAACGATGAGCCCCAACTCTTCCGCGATTTGCTGCCTTAGATTTGCCAGACTTTTCAACAAATCGCCGTGCTCTTGTTTTGTTAGTTTCAGCAATCCCAGACCTAACGACAGTACCAGCGGTTCCACATGCAGCCGATCAAAGAGATCCGATTTCGGTTCGACTGTAGGGTTCGTAGAGCCTTCTGGTGTCGATGGATTCGCCTCAGAATCATTGGATGTCTCTGCCTGTGGAGTTTTGATGAAGTTTGCCATCAACAAGCATCCTCCCGCCAAGCTCAGTAGTGGAATCATGGGAAGTCCCGTGAATGCTAAACCACCTAGCAAAACGGCAGAATAATTGAGAGCTGCTGGAGATTGCAGCAGTTGTGAGGAGACGTTCTGCGAGAGATTCGAATCGGCAGAACTGCGAGTGATCAGAAATCCGGTCGCCAAGGCAATCAGAAATGCCGGAATCTGTGAAACCAGTCCATCGCCGATTGTCAGAGTTGTAAAGATTTCTGCCGCTTCCGAAATCCCCATCGAATTCTGGACAAGCCCGATATACAAGCCACCAAGAACATTAACGACAGTGATCGCCATTCCCGCCAGTGCATCGCCGGTCACGAATTTTCCGGCACCATCCATGGCTCCGTAAAAGTCAGCCTGCTCGGAGAGTTCTTCGCGACGACGATGAGCTTCCTGCTGATCAATCAGACCGGCATTCAAATCGGCGTCGATGGCGAGTTGTTTACCGGGAAGTCCATCGAGAGTAAATCGGGCGGCCACTTCACTGATTCGTGACGCCCCCCGAGTGATGACCAGAAATTGAATCAGGAGGAGGATCATGAAAATGACCATCCCGATCACCAGATTTCCGCCCGCCACAAAATCACCGAACGAGCGAATCATTCCACCCGCTGCGTCCAGACGTTCCGTGGCTCCATGCGTCAAAATCAAACGTGTCGAAGCGATGTTGAGGACCAGTCGAGTGAGCGTTGTTCCCAGCAGCAAAACAGGAAATACATTGAAGTCGAGCGGCTTGCGGACATGAATTGCGGTCAGCAGAATCATCACGGCTGCGGTCATATTTCCCACCAGCAACAAGTCCATCAGGACTGTTGGGATCGGGATCACCAAGAGGCCAATGGCCATGATGATCATTACAGGAAATAGGACGCCCAGATGCTCCAATCGTTTTGACGGAACGTGGGACGACGCAACGGATGGCATCCGTGCCTCCGAACTTAAAAAAGGGAAGGATTGTCGATGTTTAAAGTGTTTTGAGATCAGGACGATCTCAATGAGGTGAGGGCTGACTTGTATGGCATCGTGAAAACCCTGTCTATATTTGTCAGGCTGTTTTCGCTTCACTGTTCAAGGGATTAAAAATATTACAAACTGTGGCCTCTCTTTCACTTAACGACTCTGTTTCTTCCGCCAGGCTTCCCGCGAATTTCCGATGAATCAACCATCTTCAAAGCCTCCTAATCATTCGAACAATGATTCGAATCACATTCTTCGACAGACGCTAATCAGTCTTGCGAATTGTCTCAAAGTGGGAACCTCATGTGACTTACCGAGACAAGAGTTATCGAGGATTTCAGCGGGGAGAAAATGGGACCGTGCTCAATTCACAATCTGGGTCAATGACACACAATTGGCAAACGAAGAGATCTGGGAGTTTTCCGAGGGAGAAGTTGTCACGCTGGAATTGATTGTGAACAAGTCGTCCGAGAGCCAGAGTGTGTCGATCACTGTTCCAGTGGGACAAATTGAACCGAAACAAGTGGATCAATTGAGAAAGCTTTGGTCTCCATCTCGACTCAATCACGAAGGTACGAATTTCATTCTCATCGGGATGCCGGGAACCGGAAAATCGACCATCGGGAAGAGACTGGCAAAACGCCTATCACGACCATTTTATGACTTGGATGACCTGATTCAGTCAGATTCAAAAAAGTCGCTGGAAGAGATGATTCAACAGGTCGGATTCGAGCAGTTTCTCGATCAGGAAGCAGAAGCCGCGATGAACTTCACACAACATAATTCCATCTTGGCAACGGGCGGAAGTGTTGTTTACCGACCAGCGGCGATGCTGTCACTTCAAGATCGAGGAACAATCATCTACTTACATACGCCAATTCCTGAGCTAAGAAACCGACTTTCTGATCTGAAGCAACGGGGAGTCGTCTTGGAGGATTCGCAATCTTTGGAGCAACTCTACCAGCAGCGCGAACCCTTTTATGAATGCTATTACGACATCAAAATCGAAACCTCCCAAATGACTCTTGACCAAACTGTGGATCGGATCATTCGCGAGATTTAACAAACTGAACTGAATTATTGTTGGTGGTCTTGTAACGACCGTAGATACGACAACAGATGGCGCAGTTCGTCCGACGACAGTTGTTTGTGGATCCCTTGAGGCATCACAGACACGGGAGATTGTTTGAGCAATTCGACTTCGGATCGAGAAATACGAATCGTTCGACGATCTGTGGTGATCAGGATAATTTCAGTCGCTGTCTCTGATTGAATCACGCCGCTATAACTACGGCCTGAGTCGGTGACGATCGTGTACGCTTCGTAACCGCGTGCGAAACTCGCGCTCGGAAAGACAATCGCCTCTAAAAGATCTCGCTCGCTGCGAATGCGACCAATTTGCGATAAATCAGGGCCAACTTGACCACCCTCGTTTTCGATCCGATGACATCCAGAACAAGCCGCCTTTCGGCTGAAGAAAATTCGTTTTCCATGTCCGGGTTCTCCCTCATTAAGTTGCGGCAGCATGGACGTCAACGTTTGCTGACGTTCTTTGATCACTGTCTCCCGACTGGCGATCACATCGGCTATCAATTCCTTGACTCGAATTATCGAAGACTGTTTATTCCAATCTGCAAGTTCGCCCTCAGAAAACCGATCAGACGCGATTTGCTTGAGAATGCTTTTCAGGTAAGACACTTGGAGTTTTGACGAAGAGGATGTCATCAACGGCTTAAAAGCAGGAAGAGTATGAGCCGGCGCTGCTGGCAATTTCGAGGAGAGAATTTCAATTTGATGATCAGACAGTTTCGGGAAACTCACGAGAGTTTCGGCAGCAGCCAGCGAAGAAAGCGTTTGCTCGTGATCGACTAAAAGTCGCAACAGAAATTCCAGGCAAGAGTCAGGAACGGGATCCAAACGGGGTGCGATGGCAGTCAGCGCAGCGAGACCGATTTGCTCATCGGATTGATACGCCTGAAAGATCTCAAGAATTTTTTGGTCAAAGTCTGGCGAATTGGTTTTTCGGATCAAACGCATTGTCTGCAAGAGAATGTCTTCAGATGAATCATCAAGCCCTGGATTCAAGGCGGTGGACCAAGTTTTGTCAAGTTGATTGAGTGCGACGAAGTCGAGAGTTTCTAACAAAAAGCGACGGACATCATCTGAAGTGGACGGTTGTTCCAATACGTCTTTCACTGTCGAAGAAACTTCCTGTCGATCGAACGTCGCTGGCAAGAAACCACGCAGTAGATCTTGCTGATCCTTCGACAAGTCAGGTTGCGAAAACCATTCAGAGAGTTGGTCACGCGTTGCCGCAATCCACTCTGGATGTTGCTCGATGACCCGCAAGGCTTCTTTCTGTAGCAATTGATCACTCGAAGAGAGCAGCGTAAAGACATCGGCAGAAGTGAGTGTCGCATTCGCTCGTTGGGAAAGAACGATCAGCGAGGCTCGTCGAATCGCGGGGCTCTCGTGATTTAAACCGAACTGAAGCGACTCTCGATGTCCGACTTTCAACAGGGCATGCACAACCGTATGTTCGAGGTGACGATCAACCTGCGGGTTTTCCAAAGCTTTGAGCAAAGAGAGGGTCAAATCCCGTTTGGCTGAGTCTGAGAATGTTTTTTTGCTTTTCACCAATATATCTTCGATACTTCGAGCGGCAACTCGTTGAACATGATGATTTGGAGAAGACAACAGAGGCACAATCAAATCGAGCGATTCAATATCAGAAGAAAGATCGGCGAGCACTTTTAGCGCGACCTGACGAACCGATTCTGATTCGTCCTGCAGGAAATCCATCATGTAAGCGGATTCATACGCTGTGAAAACATCGGCACTGATCCGTGAAATTCCCCAAAGATAATTGCGACGAAATGTTTCTGACTGCTTCGACCAGGAAATCGACTTAGCAAAGCTTAATGCACGGCCACGATCCCCGCCAAAATGAAGTGCCAACTTGTCAATCGCCAGTTCGCGAACTGCTGGACGAGAGTCGTCGAGATAGTTAGCCAACTCAGTTGTACTCAATTCCTTCCAGTCGATGGATTGACCGCGAGGGTCGGCAATTTGATGAGCACCAGTTTTGCGGATGCGGTAGATGGCACCTTTCAAATCGGGTTTGGCGATTTGCGACTCCGGGCAGCCAATTCGAAACCACCCCCCCGTATCAATGACCAACAAACTTCCGTCAGCATCTTCGATGACATCAGTCGGGTGAAAGTCGGGATTCGCTGAAACGAGGAAATCCTCTTCTGTTGATGTCCAGGTACTTCCGGCCGGCGTCAGAATTGATCGAACAATTCGCTGTGTATTAAAAACCGAAATGAAATAGTTGTCCTGATATTCATCTCCGAATTGTGTGGACCGATATCGCGTGGTCCCCGAGACGGCCACATGGCCGAGTGACGAAATCGGCGAAAGCAGTGACCCGGTGTGATCGAACTCTGCCACGCAATCACCTTGGTCTTCTCGCGGATAAACTCCGTCAGGCAACCAATGAACGAGAGCATCGACGCGCGGACGACCGAACAGAATATTAACCGTCCCAACCACTTCACCCGTCTCAGAGAAATCGACTTCGACGGGATTATCCATGCCGCCGCCACAAAATGTTTTCAGATCGCTGCCGTCGGGTCGGCAGGAAAAGATTCGAGCCGCTTTCCCTTTGCTGAGAATCTGTCCCGTCTCATCCTGAAACTCGTGACCATGACGACCATCGCACCAGAAAATCCGACCGCTTGGAGACAGAAAACAGCCATGAACGCTGGCGGCATTGCCACTGAAACCAAATGTACCCGCCAAGATCTCTCGGACATCGGCGACGCCATCGTCATCGGTATCCTGCAATCTCCAGATGTAAGGAGGACTGGCAACGTACAGAGAATCGCGGTACCACAGAGCGCCCATCGGCAGCGTCATTTTGTCTGCAAAGATCGTGCTTCGATCAAACTTGCCATCACCGTTGGTGTCTTCCAGACACCGGATCATGTTGGGTGGTGTTTCCAATAAATCATCGGCACGAAGATTGAGCCCGGCACTTTCTGCAATATAGAGTCGCCCTCGGTGATCGAATCCCCCCATCATTGGATGTTCGACCAAAGGAGACTCCGCGACGACCTCAATCTCGAATCCTGAAGGAACGCGTGGAAGCGAATTCTGGGCATCTCCCACTGAAAGCGCAGGTAGAGACAACACTAACGTCAGTAACAAATATCGCACGGCGGACTCCGTGATCGCAGGTTGGATTCGTCGCTCATCAAGTCGAGCGGGCGACGTTGACAGTCTGTCAACTACCAGTTTGCAGTATCCGCAGCTCTTTCGGAAGCGGAAAATTGACATTCTCTTCTCGAAGCACTTCTTCGCGAATTGTGGCCGAGTATTCGTTCACGAGATGATCGACCACTTCTTGGACGACTATTTCAGGAGCGCTTGCTCCTGCCGTGATCAGAACGGTCTCAATTCCCTCGAACCATTCCGCTTTAAGTTCATTTTTACCATCAATCAAATAAGCCGGCTTAGCGAGCGTCTTGCCAATTTCCATCAATCTGCGGGAATTGGAACTGTTTTGACTACCGAGCACCAGTAATAAGTCAGTTTTCGGGACCAGTTGATCGACTGCATGTTGCCGATTTGTGGTTGCGTAACAAATGTCTTCTTTGGGGGGAGAGACGATTTGAGGATAGCGATTTCTCAGAGCTTCAATCACCTGACTCGCTTCTTCGACACTCAATGTGGTTTGAGTGAGATAAGCCAATTTGTCATCGGGACCGAACGGTAAGTCATTCACTTCTTCGGGAGTTTCCACGAGTGTGATCGATTCGGACGCTTCTCCCATCGTGCCGATCACTTCATCGTGCCCTTCATGCCCGATCAAAATAATGTTGTAGTGCTCCCGCGCATATTTGACGGCCTCCAAATGAACCTTGGTCACTAATGGACAAGTGGCATCAATGGTTTGCAGATTCCTCTCTTTTGAAATTTTTCGAATTTCTGGAGAAACACCATGCGCACTAAACAGCAATATCGAGCCTTCGGGAACTTCTTCGACGGTATCGACAAAAACGACACCTTGATCGATAAAACGCTCGACCACGTATTTGTTATGCACAATTTCGTGATACACGTAAATCCCGTCACCAAACAACTTCAGAGCTTGGTCGAGACACTCGATTGCCATGTTGACGCCGGCACAAAAGCCGCGCGGATTCGCCAGAATAATTTCCATCAAATTCTCGTGTTGAGACGGGGACCGTACAAACCTGATAATTTATTCTAGTCCGCTCGACCACAACTCGAAAGTCCATGCTATAGAGTTTGGGCTTATTCGACAGTAACGCTTTTGGCCAGATTTCGAGGACGGTCGACTTCACAACCACGCAATACGGCGATTTGATAGGCCAATAGTTGCAGAGGGATAGACGTCACTAACGGCTGTAAATGCTCCTCGACATCGGGGACTTCAATCACATGATCGGCCAATTGTTTCACGCGATCATCTCCTTTACAGGCAATGGCGATGACGGGCCCTTTTCTGGCTTTGATCTCTTCAAGATTACTGATCACTTTCGGGTAGATGCTGCCACGAGGAACGACAAACACGCTCGGCGTACGCTCTTCGACCAGCGCAATCGGGCCATGTTTCATCTCGGCAGCCGGGTATCCTTCGGCGTGGATGTAACTAATTTCTTTCAGCTTCAAGGCCCCTTCGAGTGCCACGGGGAAATTGTAAAGCCGACCGAGATAAAGAAAGTTATTGAAGTCGTAATATTTCTGGGCAATGTCTTTCACTTGATCAAAACATTTCAGCGTGTCGGCAATTTGTTCCGGCATTTGCTGAAGACTGTTGATCATTTTTTGACCGGCCGGATGAGACATGTGCCGCATCCGACCCAGATAGAGTGCCAGTAAAGTCAGAACAGTCACTTGAGAAGTAAATGCTTTGGTGGAAGCGACACCAACTTCGGTTCCCGCGCAGATAGATGCCTCCATCCGCTTCACGCGCAATGGTTGATCCCACTACATTACAGATGGCCAGCGAAGAATGTCCTTTGCGCTGTGTTTCTCTCATGGCGGCGAGAGTATGTGCGGTCTCCCCCGATTGTGTGATGGCAAACAGCATCGTGTTTCGACCCATCTGTGGATTGCGATAACGCAACTCACTCGCATATTCGACCTCAGTCGGAATGCGGGCGAATTCCTCCAGTAAATATTCCCCCACGAGCCCTGCGTGCCAACTTGTTCCACATGCAGTCAGAACAATTCGATCGATTTTGCGGAGTTGTTGAGGATCGAGATTCAAGCCGCCGAAGACAGCCGTCGCCTCATCTTCATCGAGACGACCTCTGATTGCATTTTCGACAGACATTGGCTGTTCAAATATTTCTTTGAGCATAAAGTGCTCGTAATGCCCCTTCTCAACTTCTGCTGAGACTTGATCGAGAGTTTGGATACTTAGATCCTGCCTACCATTGTCTCGATGAGAAATCTCAACGCCATCAGGTGTTAGAAATGCTAACTCGTGATCCGAGAGATAAACCACCTTACTGATATGTCCCGACAGCGGCATGGCATCACTGGCGATGAAGTTTTCACCCTCTCCCAGCCCAATCACCAAGGGACTTCCCACGCGTGCGGCCAACATGGACTCGGGAAGATCACGAAAGACAATCCCCAAACCATAGGCGCCTTTGAGTTTTGCTAAGGTCAATTCGACGGCATTAATGGCGGTCCGCTTGTGAGGCCAGGAAGCACCGTTTTTCTGTTGTTCCTGAAGATGATAGGCAATCAAATGCGCGACGACTTCGGTATTGGTTTGAGAATAAAAACGATACCCGAGAGTTTCGAGCTACGATTTCAACTGTTCATGATTTTCGATGACGCCGTTGTGAACAATGACAACATCTCGCTCGCCACCAAAATGAGGGTGTGAATTGATATCTGTCGGAGGACCGTGAGTGGCCCATCGTGTATGACCGAGACCGACCTGTCCCGAGACGGGGTCTTTTGCAATCAATTTTCGCAACTCACTCACTTGTCCCGTGGTTTTTCTCATCGACAGCGTTTGAGACGTTTGGACGGCGAGACCGGCCGAATCGTAACCGCGATATTCAAGACGGGTGAGTCCATCCAAGATCAGCGGAACGGCGTTCCGAAAACCGATATATCCAACGATGCCACACATAACGAATCCTTTCGTGTCTGTTATTGTCTCTTTGCTGTGTTCGGTGGCGTTTCCATTTGCAGAGAATGACGGGGGATCAATTCCCAACAAGCAGGTTGCTTGGACTTCTCGGTTTTGTGGTATTTTTCGTCCTCGTTCGCCTTCATGATCGGTGTGATCGTTCCGTACTGTTTGAGTTCCTGTACCTGGTCATTTTTAACCACCACGATCACGGAATGTTTACCGGCGATTTGTTCCCGGAAGTCCTTGGGGGACATTCTTTGAGAGAAATCCCAGTAATGCGGTCCGAGATAGTAGCTCCCAACAACACCCATCTTGTATCCAATGATGTCCTCTTCGGGAAATTTTTCTCTGACCTGTTGATTGAAAGTGACTTCATTTCGCTTGGGATCTCGCAGAGGCTGAATTTCGCCAAAGAAGATTATCACGAATGCCGTGTAACAAACTAGCAGACTCAACACTCCCGCTTTCTGACGTTGCAACCGGAATAGCCAAGCAACCGTTGAGCATCCAACCCCGACGACCATCACAGAAAATATCGCCGTCCATCTCGCTTCCGGCCATTGCTTGAGAACCAAAACGCTGAGAGTAATACCGCCGAAGACGTTCAAAATTGTGAGGCTGACCGCTTGTCGCGTCGACCATTGAAACGACAGCCAGCGATCTTGTACAAGACACGCCGATAATCTTCGTCCCGCAAGAATGGAGAGCACTGGTACGAACGTCATGGCATAATTGGTGTGTTTGTCAGGCTGCAATGTGACCACAATCAAAGGCACCACAAACCAGACCCAGAGGAATCGTTCGCGAGCATCGTTTTCGTTCCAGGCACTGCGCCAACTATTTTTGAGCTCCAGTAGCCAAAGCGGCGTCCAGGGAAGTGTGATGAAGGGGATGTCGAGAACGTAAAACCAAAGCGGTGTTGAGCCGAAAACTCCCAGCGCCCGGCCAATCGTTTCCTGTTGCCAGACTTCCCAGGCATTGGGACGTTTTGTGGAGACAACCCACGCCCAGATTCCGAAGGGCGCTAACCACAGAATCCAACCGACGGGATTGATCGTGTGAACGACGTCTTTCCAGCGTCCTTGAATCAACCAGAAAACACCAGCAATGGCAAAAACAAATGCCGGGCCATAATAAAACTTCGCCAACGTCGAAAGACCCATCAAACTGAAGATCATTGTCCAACGGAGAAAACCCTGCTTCCACGTTTGACGAACTGGTTGTGTGGCGATGAGGTACAGCGCGGCAACATTCAGCAACGTCAAACACATATCCACTTCCGCTTTACGCGACCACAAGATGGCGTAATAGCATGTGGCTTGTACAAAAGCAGTCAAGTATCCAACACTTCTGCCGTACCATTTTCCGGCCCACAGTCCCATCAAAGCGGACAATAAAACTGCGCAGACCGCTGAGGGAAACCGGGCGGAGAACTCGTTAAACTCTCCCATCAAGTGAGCGCTGCCCGAGATCATCCAATAAATGAGGGGCGGTTTCCGCAACCTGGGATGTCCGGCGTGGTACGGAACCACATGATCTCCTGTGAGATACATCTGACGCGCGGTTGAACTGGCAAACACTTCGTGCATCACGAATGACCGGTATTCGCTGATGCCGTAAAATAGGCAGATCAAAGCCATCAGACACAAAGCGATGATCACATTCCGTGAAAGGAACGGCTGTTCCTTCAATAGCGTGACTTCAGCGTTCGGATTTGAAACGGAGTCGTCCATGAGTTTGACTTGAATCAGGCGGGCATCGAATCTGCATTGACGACCAATAAGAAATGACTATGCGGCTTTGTGAAAAGTCTGTGGGAACGTCTCGGTGGATGCTGAGTCGAAGTTCACAGTGTTACGGATGGCAAACGGTGGCCTGACATCATTGGAGAAATAGATTCTGGCTCCCATTTCTCCCAGCATTCCCAGAACGAAAAATTGAACCGAAACCATGCCGGAGAAAACCGCCAAGGTAAACAGCGGATTCCCGGTCATGTCGGCTTGTTGAATCAATTTCATTCCGATGGTGGTGAGTCCCGACAGACCACTCACAATCAGGCATGCCAGTCCAGCGGTTCCAAACAAACGCATTGGGCTAATCATATATTGAATCAGGAATTTGACAGTGATCAGATCTAATAGCACACGAAAGACACGTCCGATCCCATATTTACTGACTCCAAATCGCCGAGGATGGTGATGCGTCACAACTTCGACGCACTTCGCACCGCGCCAGGCTGCAAGAATAGGTATGAAGCGATGCATTTCGCCATACAGTTCGATTTCTTTCGCCACTTCACTACGAATCGCTTTCAGCGTGCAGCCAAGATCGCGAACCGGAAAACCGGTCACTTTTGAAATCAACCAGTTCGCACATTTCGAAGGGAGTTTGCGATTGATGAATGTGTCCTGACGATGCTTTCGCCAACCATGCACCAGGTCATAGCCTTCTTCGATTTTCGCCAACATCATCGGAATGTCGGTGGGATCATTCTGTAAGTCGCCATCCATTGTGATAATGACATCTTTCGAGGCATATTGAATCCCGGCTCCCATTGCGGCCGATTGACCGAAATTGCCACGAAACTGAACAATCTTGACGGCATGATCTTTTTCAGCCAGTTGATTCAGTTTGGTCAACGAATGATCGGTGGAACCATCATCCACAAAGATGATTTCGTAGTCCCGTTCGGTCGGAGGTAAGACACGATCCAACGCCTCATACATTAAAGGGACATTTTCTTCTTCGTTGTAAATAGGGACAACGACCGAGACGCTTAACGACATTTGAGGAATCCTTTCCTCCGGGAAAAACCGCACTTCTGCGGTACTGGTGATTGATCAGGTGCGGAAGTTTCCCAGATTATTGTCAATTCGTCTAGACAGAATCCGACTCTTTTTCTGATTTCATATAAGCTATAAACCACAACAACTAAACAGCTTACGACATAACAACTCGCGATGACCATCTATCCTTTCCCTCTCTGCGTAGAATCGGCAAGATAATGGCATGAGCACAAATTTCACCACTCGGCTGCACGCCGCCATCAAACATAAGAAAACGCCAGCATTAGTTGGCATTGATCCCCGGTTTGAATTTCTCCCTGACGAGTTGCAAGAAAAGGCAATTTCCTCGGGCAAAGACCCGTGGACTGCCAAAGCCGAGGCGTTTGCGGAGTTTGGTTGCCGCTTGATTGATGTCGTGGCACCCCTCGTCCCTGCAGTCAAACCCCAAGCCGCGTTTTTTGAAGAACTCGGCCCCGCGGGAACAACGGCATTAGCAGAAGTGATGCAACATGCTCGGAAGTCCGGCTTAATTGTGATTTGCGACGGCAAACGAGGAGATATCGGTTCGACAGCCGAAGCCTATGCCCGCGCTTATCTCGCCGGTGCGGATGCATCAGCGGCTCCTTGGGGGGCCGATTGCCTGACCGTCAATCCGTATCTGGGAGCCGACACTCTCGAACCGTTCGTCAAAGTGTGTCAGGAACGCGGTGCGGGGATTTATGTTCTGGTCCGCACAAGCAATCCTGGATCGGGCGAATTTCAGGATCGAGAATCAGGCGGAAAAAAATTGTTCGAACATGTCGCCAAAGTCGTTGAAGATTTGGCGCAACGTACCTGCGACAATGATTGGGGGGCTGTCGGTGCGGTTGTGGGAGCCACATATCCTGAAGAGCTCGAACAGTTAAGAGCCGCCATGCCTCATACACCTTTGTTAGTTCCGGGATACGGTTCGCAAGGTGGTACGGCTGCCGATGTTGCTGCGGCATTTGATTCCGACGGATTAGGGGCGGTCGTGAACAGTTCTCGCGGCATCAACTTTGCATTTCGATCCGACAACTACAAAGATCAATTTGCTCCGCACGAATGGGAACGGGCGATTGAACAGGCGACTCACGATATGATTGCAGATCTTGCCCAACACACTCCCGCCGGCAAACTTCAATAACACTCGCTCGACTCGATTCAGGAATCACTCATGGCAGAACTTAATTTCCAACAGGAACTGACTGGCTGTTTTGGTCAACCAGTTTCCGAAAATCCCACTCAGGTCATGATTGAAGCCGCCTATCGCCATCACAATCTTGATTGGCGATACCTGACAATCGAAGTCGCACCCGAAAATTTGCAAGCCGCCGTGGAAGGCGCAAAAGCCATGGGATTCAAAGGCTTCAATTGCACGATCCCGCATAAGGTGGCCGTGATTCAATATCTCGATGGGTTGGGAGAGTCGGCATCGGTCATGGAAGCCGTGAATTGTGTGGTTCGCCGTGACGGACAATTGATCGGCGAAAATACAGACGGCAAGGGATTTGTGGAATCGCTTTCTGAATTGACTGACCCTAAAGGGAAAAACATTGTGATGTTCGGAGCTGGCGGTGCAGCACGAGCGATCGGAGTGGAAGTCGCGCTAGCGGGAGCCTCAACAGTCACGGTCGTCAATCGGTCCACGGAACGTGGAGAAGGTCTCGTCAACTTGCTCAACGAACGAACCGATATGAAAGCGTCATTCGTCCCTTGGGACGGCCCCTTTTCTATTCCCGCTGGAACAGACGTTGTGATTAACGCGACCTCGATTGGTTTGTTCCCTGATGTTGATGCACGGCTTGAAATCAATTTCGACACGCTAACCTCTGCAATGGTGGTTGCCGATGTGATCCCCAATCCCCCGGAAACGCATTTGGTGAAAACAGCTCGCGACTTGGGTTGCCCCACTATCGATGGACTCGGAATGCTCGTGAATCAGGGTGTCATCGGGATCAAATACTGGACCGGTGTTGATCCTGACCCCTCCGTGATGCGAGCCGCATTAGAAGCCGTCTTTTCGGATTTGGAATAATCGAACTCGCGAAGAACTCTCTTCACTCAAGTTCAACGACTTTCCCATTCGATGACTGTTTCTCGGTACGGCAGCTTCTATAATCAATTTCACGAGGCTGACGATTTTTCAAGCCGTCCATCAAATCCCATCCTTTCAACAAACGGCGTCTCCCGTTGCCGGATGCGACCAAAACAACCCGAACGACTGATCCACTCCAATGGGAATTGGCGGCGGAATCGATCACGGTCCGCATTCGCTGGTTTGGCTTGTGTGTGGGATATGTGTTGGTCAACTTTGCGGGACGAGAAACGAATCAACCGTACCTGAACAGCATTTTGACACTGGGCGCGATCTTCGCTCTGCTCGATTCTTGGTGGAGTGTTCGAGGTCGGGTGTTCCTGAAAGAGTGGCCGTTGCTCATTTCCGGGATGGAAGCGGTCTTCATTTCGCTGTTGTGTTATTTCGATGATGGTCTGAATAGCCCGTTTCGATTCTATTATTTTCTCTCGGTGCTCGTTTGTGCGATGCGTCATTCTGCGTGGATTACTTACTCCACGCTGTCGTTGCATGCCATCGGGTACACCGTCTTGGTTTTGAATTACGCCTCGCTCACGGGCAATCATCTCAGTTCGTTTGTACTCACACAAGTTTTTCTCATCTGGGTGACGTGGGCGAGTACGGAACTTGCCAATCTTGTGAAAACAGCCACCAAAAGACTTTCCGAATTAAACCTCGAACTCCAAAAGAATCAGGCGACGCTCGAAGAACGTATTGATGAGAGAACGCAAGAACTTCAAGAGTCACAAGCGTTTCTCGTGCAACAAGAAAAACAAGCCGCGTTCGGACTCCTTGCCGCCGGCATCGCGCATGAAGTTGGTAATCCCTTAGCAGCCATCAGTTCTCTCGTACAGTTGCTCAATCGCCGAGAGCTGGATGAAGAGACGCGAGAGAAGCTTTCTCTGGTGGACGATCAGCTCCGACGCATTCAAAGAACGCTACGCGAACTGGTCGATTTCAGCCGTCCGGCGAATCTCGAACGACAAAAGTGCGATGTCCATGAAATGATCAATGCGGCATTGAACATTGCAAAATACTACAAACGCCGTAAAGGGAAACTCATTGAAACCCATTACGCTGAAGATCTCCCTCAATTGATGACGATCCGCGATCAATTGATTCAGGTCTTCTTGAATCTAATACTAAATGCCTTGGAAGCCACGGAGGAAGGCACCACCTTTTCCATCACCACAGATCTCACCGAACAGCAGGAAATTCGCATTGTGTTTCAGGATGAGGGACACGGTATCGATCCTGAGAATGTTGAAAAATTATTCAAACCGTATTTCACGACGAAAGAGACCGGAACGGGTTTGGGGTTATTTGTTTGCCAGAATATCATTTCTGAAACCTGTCATGGACGGCTCGAACTGACTGAATCGAATCCGGCAGGGACGTGTTTCACGGTTTATTTACCGGTGAATATGAAATCAATGAATGCGGAACAGGCCAACTCCCTTGAGGAATCCGCAGCCACGGATGACAATATCGACTCTCAATCCCAATCTGGTTCCTCACGATCACTATGACACGCTCTATCCTCCTCGTCGAAGACGAAGAAATTATTCGCAAGTCGCTCTCTGAATATCTCAGTGGAGAGGGTTACTTTCTGACCTCGGCCGGAACCGTGGAAGAGGCTCTCGAACTCGCCCGCAAACAGGATTTTGATGTCGCCATTTGTGACGTCCAACTTCCCGATGGGGACGGCGTGCAACTACTCACACGCATGCGACAAATCAACTCCGGGATGTTCGGCTTGATCATCACGGCCTATGCAACGGTCGAAAATGCGGTCGAAGCCTTCAAAGCCGGCGCGTTCGATTATCTCGTCAAACCGGTCATCTTTGAAGACCTACATAATAAACTCGAACGAATGTTCGAATACAAAAACCTGGCTCGCGAAAATATTCAACTCCGTCGCGAACTGACCGTCCGAGAAGACTTCGATAAAATCGTGGGCTCCTCAAAAACGATCAAAGATCTGCAAACGATGATCCACAAGGTCGCCGCCACCAATTCCAACATTTTGCTCGACGGTGAGACCGGCACCGGAAAAGAACTTGCCGCGCGTGCCGTTCATCTGGCCGGTCCTAAAAAGAACGAACGCTTCCTCGCCGCCAATTGTGGCTCGCGACCCATTGAGTTTCTGGAAACGCAACTCTTTGGTTCGGTCTCGGTCGGCGCGAATGGAGAGACCCAGGTTCAACCGGGCATCTTCCGCAATGTGGGCGAAGGGACCGTCTTTCTCGATGAGATTTCGGAACTGCCGACGGGAATCCAAGCCGAACTTCTTCGCGCCATCGAATATCAGGAAATCATTCCCGTGGGTGGCAGCGAAGCCGTCCAGGTCAAAGCGAGGATCATCGCCTCGACCACCAAAGATTTAATGCGAGAAGTGGCCGACGGACGATTCCAGGAAGACCTCTTCTATCGACTGGATGGCGTCAAAATTCGTATCCCGCCGTTACGCGAACGTTTGGATGATATCCCCGAATTGGTGGAGTTCTTCGTCTCCAAACATTCACAAGCGATGGGCAAACGAGTGAGCGCGGCTTCCTCCGAAACGGTTCGCATTCTGATGTCGGCCCAATGGAAAGGGAATGTCAGGCAACTCGACAATGCGATCGAACGTGCCGTCATGATGTGTGAAGAAGACCAGATTCAACCGAACGATCTGCCGCCCGACTTGCTCGGCGTCTCTCAACCACTTCCCGACACCGACGACCTGCGATCAGCCTTGCGACATTACGAGCGGTTACACATTCAGCGAGTCTTACGGCAATGGCCCGATAAACGAGAAGCCGCCAAGCGTCTCAAGATGGGCCTCTCCAGTTTGTATCGGAAAATCGAAGAACTCGGCTTGGATCTTTGATTTCATTCATCTCAAACTCAAACACTCAACGCCCTTTTCAAGATGTCAAGATTCGGTGAATGGGGGACACACCTCGACCGAATCTTGACCAAATGTTGAATCAAATCTTCCCGAATCTTGATTCCGAATCTTCCATACTCTTGAGCAAGTTGTTGGCTCTCATTGGTTTACGCTGATGACCTTGTTTTAGAGAGACATCGCTTTTTCTATGGACTGATTTTCCACGTCACGCAAGATCGCCTCCTTTCTCACGTTGCAGCGGTCGTCATTCTTCAACACGCGATTCGTTTTTTGAGCCGCTTGTGAGCATGCTCACCCCGCTTTGCGGTGAGAGCATTGCACTCAACTCTCATAAACCGGTTGTCATGACGTTCAAATTGCCAAAGATCGAGTCGCCTGTCGGCGAACTACGAACGCTAACTCTGGTAGCGCTAGTTTGGCAAGACGAGTTTGAGAGATCAATAATGAAACGCAAAGCCGTAAGTCGGATTAGCCGAGCAAAGCGAGCCGTAACCCGACAACTCAGTTCGATGTTCATTTGCTTGTGACATCCATCGAACAATTCCTACCGAAACAGCAATCCGGGCGCTGGCGAGTCGGAAGACGCGTTTCGTAGGTCATGCTCCCGCAAGACTTCCTGTTGAGAACTCAGCCACAATAAACACGAGAAGACACGAGAAAATCCCTTTCTGATTTCTGGTGCTTCTTGTGGCCATCAAAAAGAGAACCGCGGATCACGCTGATGTCGCGGAGAAATTTCAATATGAGTGGCTGGGGCTCTCACAGCCTGTCAATTCAGAATGACGTTCGATTGAGCATCGGGCGACCAATGAAGTCTGACCACCCATAGCCCCAGAAGCTCCGGCGAGAACCTCTTTCATCTGGGGCTATGTTCGTGTTCAAGTGAAACATAGACAACACAAAAGACCTAATTATTCTGGACTGTCACTCTGATAACGCCCCAGCCACCCAACACGTTTCTCACAAATCCTCTTGCTGCATTCCTAATCATCTCATCGATCACATTTCGGCGATCTTTTCCCTGTATTTCGAGCTCTTTTGATGATTGTGGCGTTTTTTCTCAGAAGTCCTGTAACAGTGCTCGCGTTCTCTCGCTGGGGAGGGTGTTCAACAACCCTCACCCACTTTTATGAAAAGAGAACGATGAAAAACACAACCAAAGCCCTTGTCGCCCTGACTTTCGCCGCTTGCCTCGCCCTGACCGGAGTTGCCGAAGCCGGCAATCATCGTGGCAACCACGGCGGTCATCATGGTGGAAACCACGGCCATCACAACAATCACGGTGGACATTACAACCACGGCCATAACCACGGTCATTGGAACCACTACCGCAACAACTACCGATCAAACTACTACGGTTACGGTCAACGTCGCGGATACAACTACGGCTACTCGAACGGCCATTACAACTTTGGATGGAGGACTGGGCGATAAGAAAAAACCTCTGCGTCTTTGAACTCCCTGCAGCCGCCCGGTGATTGTCCCCACCGGTCGGCTGTTTTTATGCGCGTAGAATTGTCGATAAAGTTGTAGGTCAGGCTGTGCCTGACATCAAAAAGGTTGAGGTTCTTTTCCATTACATATCGCAATTGTGAAAACAATTTTCATCAGCTATTCCCATCTCGCTCGATCACGGGTGATTAACATAAACGCTATTTGGAAGCTTGTCAGGCACAGCCTGACCTACCTGAGAAATATCAATTTAATCTTTCGTGCTGAGAGCGGGTTTCCATGCCCTCGCTTGCGTGGGCATGTGAGTGAAACGTTGGTCAGCACGGCATTGATCGAGGAAGTCATGCGGGAGCATGACCGACAAAAATTCATTGCCACTTGTGGCTGCGCTACTCCGGTTGACGAACAACTGGGGCTACCCAAGACTGTTTTATCCTGTGCGATTCTTCGCGTCTCGGCGGCTTTGCGTCATACTTGTGTTCGTCTCGGCGATTCACTCTTTCTCTTTCCACAGGCCGCCGTTGCCGCGGACGAGATGTAGATCAAGATCGGACATCATCAGGTCGGTGATATGCCAGCGATTGTCTTTGCGTTCGGCAATGTAACTGACTTGGCCGGCGTACATACCGGGAACTTTGAACGAGACGACGCCGGTGGCTTTGTTGCCATCGACCTTGCAGGTCACTTTGGTGATGCGGTCCTGTTGAATCGCTGAGACGGGTGCGGTCGCGATGCGAAGCGGATAATTTCCGAAACCCCGATTAGTTTCTGCTACCAGTTCGCTCGGTGGAAATGGATCGTTGGTCAGAAGCTTTAACTGATCGGTTTGTGTGTCAAATTTGTAAGTGAATAAAAGCAGTGTTAACGAATAATCCTCGAATTGGTCCGGGTCGGGGAGAGAGTTCATCTGAGCAATACGCTCAAGGTCAGCGCGACGCATCGCGGCAGCCGGGGTGATGAGCTTTCGGATCTGTTGCGCAGCGGGATTCTCTTGTGCCGAGAGAGGAGAGACTTGTATTGAGATGCTGACGAAGAAGAGTGTGAGAATGAGACGAGCGACGGAAGGCTGCATGCGGTGACCTTTCAAGAAGAAGCGGAGCGACGATAAAGATCTGATTCTGTGACGAGAATATTCAGCCGAACATCGTGAGGTTCTGTGGGAACCTCTTCGACAAGTTGAACATCGAATGCTAACCCGATCAAGGTGCATTTTGGGGAGACATCGGCCAGCAACCGGTCGTAATAACCTTTCCCCTGTCCCAATCGTCCCCCCTGACGATCAAAGGCAATGCCCGGCAAAACAACGACATCCAATTCGGCAGGCGTTCCTTGCCTGTCTCTTATGACTCGCAACTCGTCTGTCGGTTCGGGGATTCCGAATGCGCCGGGTTGTAAATCGTCCAACGATTCTAATCGAAACAGGCGAAGCTCATCGTTATCACACCAAGGGACAAGCACCGTTTTTTGTGCGCTGAGCAAGTGGCTGATCAAGGGCACCGTCGAGACTTCAGATCGATATCCGACATAAACCATCACCCGTTGGGCTGACTGCAACTCTGCTAGTGAAATCGTATTGCCGTGGATTTTCAGACTGCGCGCTTCTTTGTCGCTCAATGCGACACGGCGTTGCCGTATTTCAGTGCGAAGAAGCTGTTTTTGGGTCTGAAAATTCATCTGTCCACAATGACCGAGAATGTGCGATTTTGGAATGGCCTGACAAAAAACATCATGAAACACGACTGGATATCAAAAACGGTGGGGGGATTCCCGATCCGGTCGTGTGACTTCGCTGTTTCAGTACGATATACTGCTCGACTCGGGTCTTTGTACCCAAGACTCCAATATTCACCACACAATCATCGACTTAATACAGAGAAGGATTCGCTATGGCAGCTCCTGAGATCAAACCGGGAGAGACGAAAATCGGTTGGATTGGCACCGGCGTGATGGGGCAGAGCATGGTGGGCCATTTGATGGACGCCGGCTTTGAAGCGACTGTTTATAGTCGAACCAAATCCAAAGCCGAGGGCTTGATCGAGAAGGGGGCCACTTGGGCTGATTCTCCGAAAGCCGTCGCCGAAGCCTCGGATGTGATTTTCACCATCGTCGGATTTCCCGCCGATGTCCGTGAAGTCATGCTGGGTGAAGAGGGTGCCTTGGCCGGTTGCAAGGCCGGTAATGTTCTTGTCGATATGACGACCAGCGAACCGTCACTGGCGATTGAAATTTCTGAAGCCGCCAATAAGAAAGGTGTCGCTTCAGTTGATGCACCCGTTTCGGGAGGCGATGTGGGCGCTAAGAACGGCACATTGTCGATCATGATTGGCGGAGAGAAAGAGATTGTCGACGCGTTGCTGCCTTGTTGGGATGCGATGGGGCAAACCATCGTGCATCAAGGAGGCGCGGGAGCCGGTCAGCACACGAAAATGGTCAATCAAACCTTGATCGCGACGAACATGATTGGTGTCTGCGAATCGCTCTTATATGCACACAAAGCAGGACTCGATTTGCCGACCGTGATGCAGTCGGTCAGCAGTGGGGCGGCGGGAAGCTGGTCGCTGTCGAATCTGGGGCCGCGTATCATGGACAACAACTTCGATCCCGGTTTCTTTGTCGAACACTTCATCAAAGATATGGGAATTGCCCTCTCCGAAGGAAAAAATCTCGGATTGTCATTGCCCGGCTTGGCGCTTTCCCATCAACTGTATCTCGCCTTGCAAGCTCAAGGACACGGTCGCGATGGCACACACGCGTTGCAACATGTGTTCGCCAATATGTCGGGAGTCGATTGGGAAAATCGAGATCAGTAGTAGTTGCGAGCTGACGAGTCCATTGAATCACTATTAATCAGCCCTTTGTGGGCATAGAGGAATTAAGAGAATGTCTGAGACCAAAGGTGAAATGTTTGCCGGTCTGACCGTGGCGATTATCACACCCTTCAAAGATGGTGAAGTCGACGAGACGGCCCTCCGCAATCTGGTTGACTGGCACGCGGAACAGGGAACGCATTGTTTGGCACCGGTTGGAACCACGGGTGAAAGCCCGACTCTATCGCACGCGGAACACGAACGCGTGGTCGAAATCGTGTGCGAACAAGCCGCCGGAAAAATCAAAGTGATGGCCGGTGCAGGGAGTAATAGCACGAAGGAAGCCGTGCGTCTGTCGAAACATGCGAAAGCTGCTGGCGCGGATGGAGTGTTGATTGTTGCCCCTTATTACAACAAGCCGACACAAGAAGGCTTCTACCAGCATTACATCTCCATCGCCGATGCGGCCGACCTTCCGGTGGTCGTCTATAACATTCCCGGACGTTCCGCGAAAAATATTGAACCGGAAACGATCGTTCGCATGGCCGAACATCCACAAATTGTGGCCGTGAAAGAGGCGACCGGATCCATGGATCAGGCATCGTCCATCATCGCCGATTGCAATTTGACGGTTCTTTCCGGTGACGATTCACTCACATTGCCGTTGATGGCGCTGGGTGGTAAAGGATCGGTCTCGGTCGTCGGAAATATCGTTCCCAAAGATGTGATTGCGATGATCGATGCGTTCAACGCGGGCAACCTGGCCGAAGCGCAAGAGCGACATTATCGACTGTTCCGTATGTGTCGAAGTTTGCTTGGCTTGTCGACCAATCCGATTCCGATCAAAGCGGCCATGAAGTTGCTCGGTCGGGACACGGGAGATTTACGTCTGCCGATGACACCCCTTTCGAGTGAGCAAGAAAGTCAGTTGAAGCAGACGCTGACCGATTACGGGTTGTTGTAATTTTTGGCTTTATATTTTTGGACAGTATGAGTAGTTAACAAACATCGCGTCGGGTGACGGCAAGGATGACGGCCCCGATCTGAAACATTCAGACGACCTTGGTCTTATTGACCGCTGGTGTGGAGCCGACACGTGATATTCGGGTTTGGAAAAAAGAAGCAGCAAGACGACGATGATCACGATGAAGATCTCGAGTTGATCAGCTTTCAAGGGCCCGTCAGTGGGCCACCTCCGAATCTCAACGAGAACCCGGGACTGGTCCGCGCAGGGTTGATCCCCGCCAAAGAGATTGTTTCAGACGCAGTCTCGCGCGATGCCTCGATGTTGCGACTCGACCCGAAAGGGGCCGGCTACATAGGGATGCTGATGGTTGACGGCATGAAGTATCCCGGTCCGCGTTTGCAAAAACAGCAGGGAACTGCGATCACGCAGATTCTGAAAATGATGGCCGGGCTCAGTATTCAAGAGCGGAAGAAACCTCAACGAGGTTCCATCAAGGCTGATTATGAAGGTCAGCCCTACGAAATCACCATCGACATCACTCCGACTCCCGAAGGCGAACGTCTTAATATCTATCTCGCCAATCTGAAAACTCGTCCCAATCAGCCGGATGAAATCGGAATCTCTGAAACTCTGAAAGAGAAAATTCGCGAGATAGCCGCGACGAGGGAAGGTTTCATCGGAGTTTGCGGCGGTCCTCGAAACGGACTGACGACCTCTACGGTTGGTGTGGTCCGATCGGTGGATGCCTATGTTTATGGCGTCTATAAGGTTTTCGACACGGGGACTTGGGATATCCCCTATGTGACCGACTTTGAACGTGAAGAAGGACACGACCTCGAAACCACCATCACTCGCGCCCAGCGGTCTGAAGCGGAGGTGATTTATGTTCCTCCTATTACCTCAGATGAAGAAGCCAAGGTGCTCATCAAGGCGGCCGCCAAGTCGGGGATCATCGCCGAGTATCCTGCGAAAGATGCCGTCAGCGGTTTATTACAACTTATCAAGTGGATTGGTGATGAGGAACTTGTGGCCTCCAACGTCAAAGCAATTATTACTTCAAAACTGATTCGCAAGCTTTGTCCGAGTTGTAAGCAGGCTTATGCTCCGAACCCAAAACTTCTGGCCAAAATTGGTTTATCGAAAGAAACCAAGGCGCTCTATCGTCATCGCGTGCAACCTCAAGAGTTGCAGAAAGGCGAGACTTGGGATTCGTGCCCCAAATGTCACGACATTGGTTATCAGGGGCAAATTGCGATGTTTGAACTTCTGGAAATGACCGAGGGGATGCAAGAGGTGGTGCGTGCCAAACCAAGTCCGGATGCGATTCGTGCACAGGTGAAAAAAGATGGCGGACTAACATTGCAGAAAGATGGTTTGCATCTGGTCTCGAACGGCACCACATCGCTCGAAGAGTTACAAAGAACCTTCAAATCCTGAGACTGTTTTTGATTTTCGCAGGACTCCCATGCCCATCGTTCCTTCTGAATTGATTGAAGTGAGGCGTATTTCTGGTAAGGGCCGGGGTGTCTTTGCGAGGCAACTGATTCCCGCAGGGACGGTGATCGAAATCGCTCCGGTGCTGGTGATTTCCGAAGACGATATGGAGTCCACCGAACTTGCCGGCCATTGCTTCTTATGGTCAAAAGGGAAAGTCGGCCTGCCACTCGGTTACGGCGCACTCTATAATCATTCTTACGAACCGAACGCCGAGTATCTCGACCGAGCACCACAGACAAAGGTTTATCGCGCCATTCGCAATATTGTGGCCGGCGAAGAGATTACCATCAATTACAACGGCACACCCAATGATCGCTCACCCGTCGGCTTTGACGTACGGGAATAACGATTCTTGGAGTTGGCGATTGATCGCATGAAATGCCGTAGGGCAGAATCCCGCCGCCTGCCTTCCTAATGAGATCTCTGTCACAAAAAAGAGAACCGCGGATCACGCCGATTTCACGGATGAAACTCACATGCTCACGCGAGCGAGAGTATGGCACCCGTCAACACGAGATCTGGTAGCGTGCGTTGTGCGTACGGACCGGGAGGGCGAGGCTCCCGCGGAGCCTTTTTCTTAAACCGCAGAGTTCGCTGAGAATTGACACTGTTGTGTGGCTGGGGCTCTTCAAAGTTTGCAAAGAAGACTGAACTCTGAATCCCCAGACAGCTTTCGCATTTCGAAACACACGCATAGCCCCAGGTGAAAGAAGTGAACTCACGCAGAGGCGCTGAGACGCAGAGGAAAAACAAATTGGGTAGAACCGATCGCTTGACTATCGGTGTGCCGTTGGCATCGAAAGTTGAATCGTTGTAATTCTGCCCGGTTTGCTCGCGCAAGCGTCTCGTTTGCTCATCAATTCGGGTGGCGGGGGCGCTCCGTGAAACGGAAGCCCCCGGTGATTGTCCGTAAAACATTGAACCGCAGATCACTCGGATGATACTCACATGCTCACACCAGCGAGAGCATGGCACACGGCTTAAACCGGTAGAGTTCGCTGAGGACGCCGAGAAAAATGAGCTAATGAATGTGTTGTCGTAGGGCAACACTGTTGTGTGGCTGGGGCTCTTCAAAGTTTGCAAAGAAAACTGAACTCTGAATTTCCATCCAGTTTTCGTATTTCTAAACGCAAACATAGCCCCAGATGAAAGAAGTTGACTCACGCAGTGGCGCGGCGGCGCAGAGATAAACAATAAGCGGCTTGGTCTGGTAGCACCGGTCCAGCGCATGATAAAACGCCCCGTCGAAATGATGAGGCGTGTGGAGATTCAAACGAACGTGTTGCCGTTAGTTGGTCTGAGATTGTGCATCGACCTGTAAATCGGATCGAGGAACTTCCCAGGTCTTGGGTCTCATGCCGGCACGTTTTTCAAACTCGCGTTCGTCCCATTGTTCCTGCATCTTTTCACATGCAGCACGAATTTCTTCGCGGGTGGGATTCGGTTTGCGATTGTGGGGCAAATTGTTTTGTGGGGTTTTATTAGATGCGACCATCTGGTGAACTCCTTCCGGCTCAAGGTGTGTCAATTTACG
This sequence comes from Planctomycetaceae bacterium, assembly GCA_029243145.1. Classification (GTDB taxonomy): domain Bacteria; phylum Planctomycetota; class Planctomycetia; order Planctomycetales; family Planctomycetaceae; genus JABURQ01. The sequence goes on from JAQWSQ010000211.1 coordinate 37,003, forward strand.
GCGGCCCGCTGTCAAAATTGTAGCGATGATTGGGAAATCGTCGAATTTCGGTGCTTCGAGCCCCAACCATGTCTCGCAGTATGAGATGCCGCCTGGTTTCTCTAAGTTTCTCCAAAATCAGTAGATAAGTCGTTTTTTCTCCGATTTCAAATCTCAATCTGAATTTTGCATCCACTAAGTGTCCAACTGACAGGCCACAATTTGCATCCCGCTTCACGAACCCCTCTAATGCGGGGCAGGCTTTTATCGGCCTTCAAAAATACGATTTCCCATTGCTGCACGAGGCCACACTTATGACACGCTGCCTGATGTTTCTACTGACCTGCGGATTATTCCTCTGCTGCTCATTCGCGACGACTTCCGCCGAGGATGCTCCCAACGTCATTGTGATTCTTGCGGACGACTTGGGGTATGGCGATCTGTCTTCATACGGTGCGACCGATTTGAAGTCGCCGCATGTCGACAAGCTGGTCGAACGAGGGATGAAGTTTACCAATTTTTATGCCAACTGCCCGGTCTGTTCTCCGACACGAGCCGCGTTGCTCTCGGGACGGTATCAGGACATGGTGGGAGTGCAGGGTGTGATTCGCACACACGCCGAAAACAATTGGGGATACCTGGCTGAAGATGCGGTGTTGATGCCAGAACTGCTGAAGCATGCCGGCTATCACTCGGCGATCATTGGTAAGTGGCATCTGGGTTTGGAGAGTCCTAATACGCCCATCGAACGGGGCTTCGATCATTTCCACGGTTTTTTGGGTGACATGATGGACGACTATTACAATCATCGTCGTCACGGCATCAATTACATGTATCACGATCTGAAAGAGATCGATCCCCCCGGACACGCGACCGATCTCTTCACAGACTGGTCGATTGATTACATCAAGTCGCGACAGGACAAAAAGCAGCCGTTCTTTTTGTATCTCGCGTACAACGCACCTCACACGCCGATTCAACCGCCGGAAGAATGGTTCCAGAAAGTCAAAGCGCGCGAACCGGGTATCACCGATCAACGGGCCAAACTGGTCGCACTCATTGAACACATGGATGATGGCATCGGCAAAGTGATGGCGGCTTTGAAAGAGACCGGTATGGACGAGAATACGCTCGTCATCTTCACGTCAGATAATGGTGGTCAATTAAGTGCCGGTGCGAATAACGGTCCTCTCCGTGATGGCAAGCAGTCCGTCTATGAAGGGGGACTGAGAGTTCCAGGAGCGGCGGTCTGGCCGGGTAAAATTAAAGCGGGTAGCGAAACTGATCTGCGTGTGCTCTCGATGGACATTTACGCCACCATTGCCGATATCGCCGAATTGCCTCAACCAGAAGAAAATGAAGCCGTCAGCTTCCTACCGACGTTAATGGGGAAGACGCAAACGCCTCTGCGCAAGTTGTGGTTTTTCCGTCGTCGTGAAGGAGGAACCAAGTACGGCGGTAAAACCATCGAAGCGGTCATCTCGGGTGACTGGAAGTTATTGCAGAACACTCCGTTCGAGCCACAGGAACTCTACAATCTCAAAGCCGATCCACAGGAACAGAACAACCTGGCACAGAAGAATCGCAAGATGTTCAACGAGCTAACCGCTGCACAACGCCGGCAACTCCAGAAGTACGGCACCGTCCCCTGGCAAAAACCGGCAGAATAACCCATAAGCGGATGCAGATGCCTCTTGTAGTGTGTCGATATCGGATCTAGCATGGAGGCTTAGGGGATCAGTGGGCCGCCATCTCTATCGGGATCTGTAATGCTGAAAGTTCTCAGCCAGCATCGGAACGTCTGTTCGGCGATCACTCGACGTGATCTGTTGCAAGTCGGAGGTCTCGGAGCCATCGGCCTGAGTCTTGACTCCTTGTTGTCTCAACCCGCGATTGCTGAAGACGTCGATCAGTCGACCGCTCCCGGGTTCGGTCAGGCGAAAAATTGCATTCTGCTGTTTTTGTATGGCTCGCCGAGTCAGCTTGAAACGTTCGACATGAAGCCGGACGCACCCATTGAGATTCGTGGCCCGATGCAGCCAATTGCTTCTTCGCTGCCCGGCATGGATGTTTGTGAGTTGTTGCCAGAGACGGCAAAAGTGATGGATAAGACGACCATCATCCGGTCGATGACGCATCCTTACCCTATACACGGCGTTTCTTACGCGACGACCGGAGTTCCCGCCATTGATGTGGCGATGGAACTTGCGCCGAACGATTTGCGACATCACCCGTACTTCGGCAGCGCGGTTGAGTATTTTGATCGCAAGAAGCGATCGGTTGTCGAAAGTTTCCCGCAGAATGTGGCGTTGCCATTTCATATGAGTTCCGAGCGAACCGGGGAAGTCTATCGCGCCGGGCCGTATGCCGCGTTCTTGGGGTCAACCTACAATCCCATTTGGACGGAATACATCGGCAAAGCAACCAGGTCGGTCGAAAAAACACTCCGCGATGAAATTCTGGATTGCTGGGATCCTTATGTTGCCTGTGACAAGGAAAGTCATTTCCAATTGTCGGCCGCCAATCGTCCTGAAGACATTACCGTGGATCGATTGATTCGCCGTCGTTCACTGGTCGAGCAATTCGACCAAAACCGACGACACCTCGAACAATCGCAAGCAGGGAAATCGTTATCCCGCATGCAAGAGTTGGCGTATTCGTTGATCAGTTCCGACAAAGTGGGTGAAGCCCTCGACCCACGTCACGAATCAACCACGACTCAGGACCGTTACGGTCGAACCCTTTTCGGTCAATCCTGCTTGACGGCTCGACGCATGGTCGAATCGGGGACACGGTTGGTTTCGGTCTTCTGGGACGAGTACGGACTGGCCGGTGATGCCTGGGACACTCACTGGAATCACTTTCCGCGGATGAACGACCAATTGATGCCCGGTTTGGACAAAGGGTTCGCCGGTTTGATCGGTGATCTTGATGACCGCGGGATGCTCGACGAAACATTGGTCGTTTGTTTGAGCGAACATGGCCGCACGCCGAAACTGAAAACCGGTCGCGGAGGTGGACGTGATCACTGGTCGCGAGCTTATTCGGTGGCGTTAGCGGGGGGAGGAATTGCCCGCGGCAAAGTGATCGGCAAAACTGATCAGCACGCCGGCGACGTAGCCGATAATCCGATTTCGCCCAAAGATGTTCTGGCGACCATGTACCATCTACTCGGCATCAATCCCTACCAAACTCTCCCCGATAAAACGGGCCGCCAGATGCCCCTCTTGCCAGAAGAAACTCGCGTCATCGAAGAAGCTTTGGCATAATTGAAGGACACTGACTTTCTTCGAGTTTTCTGAAAGGGTACACCTGATGTCTGGAACCTATCTGCGCTCCTGTTCCCTTCTAGCGGTTGTTCTGTCGTTGATTGCCACGCAACTTCCCGCACAGACACAGGAGGAGCAACTGAAAGTCTGGCTGAAGAAATTCCCGGCAGCCGACACCAACAAAGACGGCGTCCTCACCCGCGAAGAAGCGGTCAAATATCGAGACACCGTTCTCAAGAAACAACAAGCGAAACGCAAGCCGCAGCGAGTCGTGCCGACTCACGCGAATGTCAAATACGGCGAACATGATCGCAACGTCTTCGATCTCTGGTTACCCGAGAATATAGAGAGCACCTCGAAAGACGGCTATCCGCTGTTTGTCTATTTTCATGGTGGTGGATTTGTCGCGGGGGACAAATCGGGTTTCGATCCATCGCCCTATCTGGAAAAAGGTCTCGCGGTTGTTTCGGCCAATTATCGATTTGTAGATGGTAAAGAGACACTCAGCCCCACGCCGATGCTCGACTCGGCTCGTGTGATTCAATTCCTCAGGCTTCATCATAAGAAATGGAACCTCGACCCGAACCGGATCGCATTGAGCGGAGGCTCCGCCGGCGTGGTGATCACATTATGGATCGGCTATCACGACGATCTAGCCGACGCAACGAGTGACGACCCCGTATTGCGGCAATCAACTCGCGTGCAATGTTTAGTGCCTATCAACGGCCCGACCAATCTCGATCCGCATTGGATTACGGCAAACATGGGTGGACCAAAGCACGTCCACGGCAGCTTTCCCAAAATGTTTGGCGCTCCGATTACAGATAATCTGCCTTCCGAGATGGTCGAACGCATCAAGGAAAGCTCACCGATTGAACATGTCTCAAAAGACGATCCGCCGACACTTTTAATTTACGGCGGACAACTCGAAGGCATCCCCTTACCGGAAACTGCCTCGACGGGCCTGCTGATTCATCATCCCTATTTCGGCAAGGTGCTGAAAGAAAAACTCGACGCCCTTAAGATACCGAACGACTTTTCTCACAAGTCAGATCCACGACGAGGCAGCGGATTGGATCTAACGCTCAATTGGCTGGATGAACACTTGTTGAAATAAATCGGCAATCAACAACTCCTTCAGCCTTACGTCGGCTTCTTTTTCGGCGGCGGTCATCACGTCTTTGATCATGACCGGTTTGCCGCCTTGGCGTTTACTTTCGTCGGCAGCCGACATGAAGGCGTAGATATCGAGCGTTTCTTCCGCTTCCACGGGGACTTTTCCCGACTTGAAGAACTTGACGACTTCTATCAGTAACGGTTCGTAGCCGGCGAATCCACCGATCTGATCGACCCCTTTTTCACCGAATGCCGTGCCGCCGTATCCTTTACCGCCTGCACGAATTCCGCGGAAGGTGCCGATGCGTTTGTCGTTCCAGACTCCCGTGACAACATCAAAATCGGGAGTCGCCGAACGAGTGACCGATTCAATGCCCGGCCCCATGACGGTGAAGAGTGTTTCGACGCCGTGAATACCGTACCAGTATAGATCGGGATGCGTCTCTTCCAACGAGCAGGGGGAATACGCATCGCAACCGGTGATTTTTCCGATTTTCTCTCCACTCCGAAGTGCCTGAGCGTTGGGAGTGAATCGCAACGAAGAAGACGAGAAGACGGGAACATCAAACTTCTCAGCCGCTTTGAAGATCGCAATGGCGTCAGAGAGAGAACCGGCAATCGGCTTGTCAATGAAGACCGGCTTGCCCGCTTTGAGACACGGGATGAGTTGTTCGAGGTGTGGGCGACCATCGTTTGTTTCCAACAGCACGGCATCTACCTTGGTCAACATTTCTTCGATGCTGGGAACAATTTCGACACCCATGCCCGAAAGTGTTTTGACGTAACCTTCCACTCGGCTGGTACTCGATTCAATATCGGGAGAGCCTTTGGGGTACGCGGCGACGATGCGGCAATTGGCGAATTCCGGTTTGGGGTTTTCCGTGTTGATCGATTTTGTGAACGCGATGACGTGAGAGGTATCAAGACCAATGATGCCGATGTTGAGCATGTCCACTTTCTTTTCTTCTTTGGGTTCGTCGGCCATGGCAAGTGCTCCCGCGACCGCGCTAAGCGGGCCAGAGAGATTCCAGACGGAGAGGGTTTCATCGCTGCTACCCACTGCCAGCGTTTTACCATCGGGATGAAGAGACACAGAATTGATTTTGTCTTCGTGGGCTTCAATGCGACCGATTTCGTCCCCTGAATCTCGTAGCCAGATCGAGACATCATTCTTCCCCTTGGCACGTCCACCTCCACCACTGATGGCGACCGCACCGTTATCAATCATGATAACGCTATTCACGGGACGAGCTTGTCCCGCGTAAAAACCGAGTGCCTTGTGTGTGGCAACATCGTAGACGTTTACTTTTTCATCCAGTCCACCGGTCAACAGATACTTACCATTTTTGGAAAACGTCGCCGTGAAGGCGGCGCGTTCGTGATCGACGAGGTCGGCGAGTAACTCTCCCGACTCGGCATTCCAAAGTTTAACTTCTCCCGGTCGGGTGATTCGGTTTTCATCACCGGCCACAGACGCCAGATATTTTCCGTCAGCAGAGACGGCCACTCCATGAACGGGATAGCCGTGACCTTTCAAAGTGCGAATGAGTTTCTGATCGGGCAAGGCGACTTGATGAATGTTTTCTCCTTCGGTCGAACCGACAATCCATTGTCCCTCTGGATGAAAAGCAATTCCCGTGACATAGCCGAGCGGTTTTCCGGGCAGCACGGTCGGTTTGAGATCGGGGATCGAATAAATGGCCCAGTCCTGATAGTAGCCGACGGCGAGTTCTGGTTTCTGGGGATGCCAGGCGAATGATTTGACATCACCGGCGGGGATGGCGACTTTTTTGATCAGCTCATAATTTGTCGTCTCATACAAATGCAGTTCTTCATAAGAACCGGCGGCTAAATATTTGCCATCAGGCGAATAGGCGACGCTCATGACGGCGTAGGGGAAACCGGTCAGTTTGGCGATTTGTTTGGCGGGAAGTTTTTTAACATCAGGGCCTTGAGCCGTCCCGGCTGTCGTGAAGACAACCAGTAAAGTACAGGCGGCCAGAGTCAGTGGGAGAGATCGAGTCATCATATTTCGTAACATAAGTCACTTTCTGAGTTTTCAGTACAACAGGCTGCTCATTGAGTGTCTCACTTAGATGAGAGCTTATCTGGCTGTTTGTAAATTCTTTGGAGTGATTTTGTTCCAGTAATCCCTCTCCTCCCGAGGAGGAGAGGGTGGCATGCAGGTTGCCAAGATTTTCAATACTGATCGAATTTTCCAAAGCCGCGGACTACTGAAATAAGCCTCTAAAAAACGCGACACGACACTAATTTGATTATCAGACCCGGCGGTCGATATTGCAACTACTGATTCGTAGAAGTGAACGCTTTCTTTCAGGTCGTCAGTTCTGGAAATGCGGCGACTTTCGGGTTACGCTGGTAGGATGCAGAAATGCGTGTTCAAAATATCCTTCCTCTATGATTCCTACCATATATGACCACCTTGCTCATTGCCGTCGGTGCGTTCGTCGGATATCTGGTCGCCTACCACACTTACGGGCGATGGCTATCTCAGAAGATCTTCAACCTCGATCCCGAGGCGGAAGTTCCCAGTCATCAATTACGCGATAACGTCGATTTCGTGCCGACAAAAAAAGAAGTCATCTTCGGGCATCATTTTACTTCCATTGCCGGCACGGGGCCGATAGTTGGTCCGGCGATTGCCGTCTTCTGGGGATGGTTGCCGGCCCTGTTGTGGGTGCTGTTCGGTTCGATCTTCATTGGCGCGGTTCACGACTTTGGAGCTTTGGTGGTCTCTTTGAGAAATCGGGGGCAGACGGTCGGCGAAGTGGCGGGACGATTGATCAACCCCCGTGCGCGGTTGCTGTTTTTGTTAATTCTCTTTTTCGCCCTCACGATCGTGCTGGCGATTTTCGGCTTGGTGATCGCAACCATTTTCGCCATTTATCCTCAATCGGTCTTGTCGGTTTGGATCGAGATTCCCATCGCGGTCATCATCGGATACTGGGTGTACCGGAAAGGGGGCGGCTTGTTGATCCCGTCCATCATTGCCCTCGCTTTGATGTATGGAGCGATCTGGCTGGGCGCTTATCACTTGCCGATCAGCTTGCCCGAAGCTTGGGGGAATCCGATTGTCATCTGGACGGTGGCTTTATTAGCCTATTGTTTCATTGCGTCGGTGCTGCCGGTTTGGGTCTTGTTGCAACCACGCGATTACATTAACAGTCACCAACTGGTGCTGGCCCTCGGCCTGTTGATGTTGGGCGTTGTGATCGCAGGACTGACGGGAAGTGCCGACTTGGTCGGTAGTGCTCCGGCGATTGCCGAGAGTTCACCTGCCGGGGCTCCGCCGATCTGGCCGTTCCTGTTTATCACGATTGCTTGTGGTGCGTGCAGCGGTTTTCATTGTCTGGTGAGTAGCGGCACGACCAGCAAACAACTCGAAAATGAGCAAGACGCTCAGTATGTCGCGTACGGCTCGATGCTTCTCGAAGGAGGACTTGCAGTCCTCGTGATTCTCGCCTGTTGTGCGGGAGTCGGTATGGGAAAATTTGACCGGATTGACTCCGGGGAATACGTGGCGGCGATGTCGACCGCTGGAGAACCACTAGTTGGTCGCGAAGCCTGGAACACCCGCTACGACCTGACAAAAGGTTGGGGAGCATTCGGATTGGGTGCGAAAGTGGGAGCCTTCATCGAAGGAGGAGCCAATTTTCTGTCGAGCATCGGTATCCCGTTACGATTGGGGATCGGCATCATTGCGGTGTTAGTGGCGAGTTTTGCCGCCACGACATTAGATACCGCAACGCGATTACAGCGTTACGTTGTTCAGGAGCTGGGGCAGACCCTCAGAATCAAGCCTCTAACCAACAAATTTGTCGCGACAGGCTTCGCCGTTTTTCTCGGTGGAGCTCTGGCCATGATGCCCGCTCCGGGAAAAGGGGCCGGCACGGGAGGACTAATTCTTTGGCCGCTGTTTGGGGCCACGAATCAATTACTGGCCGGTTTAGCATTTATGGTGATTGTCTTTTATCTCTGGCGTCGCGGGAAACCGATCTGGTTTGCCGCGATCCCGATGGTGGCCATGTTGATCATGCCGGCCTGGGCGCTGGGCTGGCAACTCTTTAATGCAAACTCTGGTTGGGCGTGGCCATTAGTGGCAATGCTGAAAGGAGATCAGGAGTGGGCCTGGCAACAGACTCATTTGCTGTTTGCCATCGGCATCGGCACACTGGCTCTGCAAGCCTGGATGATCGTGGAGGGATTGCTTATCTGGTCGAAAGTCAAAGGAGTCATTGAAGAACCATTGCCGCCACTCACTGCAAAACCCGCGACAGCATCAACCGAATCGATGCCTTGCTGACGAATATCATTTTCAGACACACACATTATAATGCCCAAGTAGAAGGGGATTACTCATGAAACATTTCCTGCTGACTCTCGCTGTCGGACTGTCGTTGTTGGCGTCCCAAACAGTCAATGCTGCCGAGAAACTGAAGTTGTTGATTGTGGATGGTCAGAACAATCATAAATGGCAAGCTACGTCGCCCATCTTGAAACAGTTCCTTTCAGACACGGGACGTTTTGATGTGTCTGTGGCGACCAGTCCTGCGAAGGGGTCACCCGCCGAAGCTTGGGACAAATTCGCTCCCGAGTTTTCTGCGTACGATGTCGTTCTCAGTAATTACAACGGCGAAGAATGGCCGATGCGTGTGAAGACCGACCTTGAACAGTATGTCGCCGGAGGCGGCGCGCTGGTCATTGTCCATGCCGCCAATAACGCATTCCCCAATTGGCCCGCTTGGAATCAGATGATCGGCCTCGGCTGGAGAAACAATAAATTTGGAAATCGTGTGATTGTGGACGAAGAGGGTGAAAAAGTGGTCGTGCCGGCAGGTGAAGGACCGGGAGCCGGACATGGCAGCCAGCACGAGTTTGCGGTTCGCGTGCGCGATACCGAACATCCCGTCACTCAAGGGATGGCGGCCGAATGGATGCACTCCAAAGACGAACTGTATCACGGTCAACGCGGACCGGCACAAAGCATGAATATTCTGGCGACAGCCTTTTCAGACACGGACCCTGAGAAACGTGGGACGGGTGCTCACGAACCGATGATCTGGTGGATCCCTTACGGCAAAGGCCGCGTGTTTACAACACTTCTGGGTCATGCCGATTACTCGATGAAATGTGTTGGTTTCCAATCAGTCGTTGCGCGGGGCAGTGAATGGGCGGCAACCGGCGAAGTGACCTTGCCGATTCCTGACAATTTTCCGACTGCCGAAAAAACGTCTTCTGTCGAGTAAGCGATAAATTGATCTCATGAACGATACCGATGTGGTCTTTCCAGCCGATCGCGAGAGCCTCCGACGCATCCAGTTACAAAAATTGACTGGCATGTGTCGCGAGCTGTCTCATGCGAATCCTTTCTGGACGCAACGTCTGGAAAGTGTTGGTCTGGATGCGGCTGCCATCGATAGTTGGGACGCGTTCGCGCAAATTCCGTTGTTACAAAAGAGCGATTTGGTCGCCTGTCATGCGGCCAATCCTCCCTACTCCTCCAACTTGACCTACCCTTTGGTGCGGTACTCGCGACTGCATCAAACTTCGGGAACGACCGGTAAACCACTCCGCTGGCTGGATACTCCCGCCAGTTGGGACTGGCTGATGGAATGCTGGAAACAGATCTATCACCTCGTCGGCCTCACGCCCGAAGATCGAGTTGCGTTTCCGTTTTCCTTTGGGCCATTCATTGGTTTTTGGGCCGCGTTCGAAGGCGCACAGCGGCTGGGAAACCTCTGTCTCTCCGGGGGCGGAATGAGTAGTCAAGCGCGACTTCGGATGATTCTCGATAACGAAGCGACCTTCCTTTGTTGCACGCCGACTTATGCCCTTCGCCTTGCCGTGGTAGCCGAGGAAGAGGGAATCAACATGGCCGACTCGGCAGTTCGCGGCATCATTGTCGCGGGAGAACCGGGCGGCAACATTCCCGCCATCCGCAAACAGATTGAAACGGCGTTCGGAGCGCGCGTCTTCGATCATTGGGGAATGACGGAAATCGGCGCGTTGGGAGTGGAATCTGTTGACTACGCGGACGGTCTATATCTCTTGGAAACAGAATGCATCGCCGAGATTATTGATTCAGAAACGGGCCAGTCGGTGGAAGCGGGCGAGACGGGCGAGTTGGTGATCACCAATCTAGGTCGCTGGGGGAGTCCCGTGATTCGTTATCGAACGGGCGATCTTGTCCAAGAAGACGTTTCAGGTTCCCCTGATGGCTTGTGTCTGAAACGTCTCAAAGGTGGTGTCCTCGGGCGTGCCGACGACATGATGACGATCCGCGGTAATAACGTGTTTCCGTCCAGCATCGACGCGATTGTGCGCGAGTTCGACAGTGTGGTCGAGTACCGAATGCACTTCACGACCAAACGAGAAATGAATCATCTGAAGATCGAGATCGAACCAATCGCGTCTCTTGCCGGTTCGGACGATGAGCAACAACTTCTCACCGATATCAATCGAGCCATCAAAGACCGTTTGAATTTTCAGGCAGAGATCGTGGCTGTTGAGCCGGAGTCATTGCCAAGGTTCGAACTCAAAGGCCGCCGCTTCAGCAAAGATGGCGAGTGAAAGGGGCTCATCGATGATTAAGCTCCGCGACGAAATCGCTCGCACTCGCTGGGGTTGTATTTGCTTTGTCGTGCTTGGAGGTCCGTTGATCATGATGCTTTTGTGCTCCGGTTGGCCTCATATTGATCACACCACCGAACAAGATGCGAAGAACCGTTATACGGAATGGACGGGACTTCCTTGGCCACAATCGGGCAAGATCATTGGCTTTGGAGACGATCATGGTATTTTTCACCTGAGTAGTGAAGGAGATTTTTTCCTTGTCTTTGAAGTTGATGACGAAGCACTCGAAGAGATTCTTAAGAGACAACCCGAGTCGCCAAGTCCTGAAGAGTGGTTATTTTCTGATTGGCAATCGGGTCCGGTGCCGGGAGTAATTGGCTCCCATCGCCGGTTCTCGACACTCGCGACTTTTTCGACGCATGCCTATAGCTCTGTGAACGAACAAGATATTTCGGAAGCTTTCAACAGCGAAGAGATTTTCTACAGTGCATCCGAACGATGCTGCGAAGGTCTCGCCTGGCATAACGGGACGTTAATTATTGTCGTTCCAAGTGAGAATCGCGTTTGGGTTTGCGACTGGGACTATTGAGTGAGCAAGTCCATCACTGCTCAATCGTATTCAGTAAAAAGCTGGGACTCGTCCCAGCCTACGAAACTGGATTGACGCAAAGCCGTACCAGAGTTAGCGTTCGTGATTCGCCGACAGGCGATTCTATCTTTGACAATTTGAACGTCATTACAACTCGCAGACCCCCGCGGCTTGCGCCGCAGGGCTATCAGAAAACGCGCCTCTAACAACATAGCCCATAGCCCCACTGCGCAAGCAGTTGGGGCCGGTTCAAATGTCATTGCGTGTCGAAGGTCATCTGTACGAGCCCGCGGAGCTTGCGATCCTCGGCTATGCCTCTTGTGCCGGGCCATAGCCATTGTGCAAGCACAACGGCTGGGTTCGAGCGCCATAGATTGTTCAACAATGACGACCGCTGCAACGTGAGAAAGGAGGCGATCTCGCGTGACGTAGAAGGTACGTCCACAGAAAAAGCGGCATCTCTCCAAATCGAACTGATCCGCGCAAACCGATGAGAGTCAACAACTTGCTCAAGAGTATGGAAGATGCCGGGCCAAGGGTATGGAACAGTATCCGTCAAGAATCTTCAAGAGTATGACCAGGTGTGTCCCCGAATCTTGACATCTTGACATCTTGAAACGGGTGTTGAGTGTTCAGGAAATTATTAAGAATGAATGATTCTCAACCACCGTGCCTGTAAGCTGATATCTCTCTCTGACCGGAAATACTGAATCTATGACTGAATCATTGAAAACATTAATCATCGGCGGCGGGTCTATCGGCGAACGACACCTGCGCTGCTTCCAACAGACGGGACGAACTGATGTCCTACTCTGTGAGATCAATGACCAGTTACGACAAACGCTTAAAGATCGCTACCAACTCGAACATGTGTTTAGCGATCTGTCAGAAGCCATCAATCAAGATCCCGATCTCGCCGTCATCTGCACGCCGGCTCATCTGCATATTCCCATCGCGCTCCAGCTTTCCAAACAGGGCATTGATTTGTTGATCGAAAAACCGGTCAGCACATCATTGGACGGTCTTACTAAACTGATTGATCTCGTCGAACAGAATTCACTGATGACGGGTGTCGCCTATGTGCATCGATCCAATCCCGTCCTGGAGAGCATGCGACATGCTATTCGGGAAAACCAACTCGGCAAACCGGTGCAAATCAATTGTGTCTCGGGGCAACACTTTCCGTACTACCGACCCGCGTATCGAGACATCTATTACACACAACACTCCACCGGAGGCGGTGCCGTCCAGGATGCATTGACCCATCTCATCAATCTGGGTGAATGGTTTGTCGGACCGGTCACGAGTCTGGTTGCGGATGCCGAGCACTGTGTCCTCGCAGGAGTCGAAGTCGAAGACAGCGTGAATGTGATGGCCCGACATGGACAAGTGATGGCATCGTACACGCTCAATCAGCACCAAGCCGCCAATGAAACGGTTGTGTCGGTGATCTGCGAAAATGGGATTGCCCGCTTCACAGGACACGAGGGCCAGTGGTCGTTTATGACCGAACCGGAAACCGATTGGCAATTCGGTCAACAAATTACGTTCGAGCGCGATACACTATTCCTCAATCAAGCCCAAGCCTTTCTCGATTGTGTTCAAAATCGGACTTCGCCCCTTTGCACATTAGAAGAAGGAGTTCACACCTTGCGAGTGGCTCTGGCCATACTGGACTCCGTCGCGACACGCGAATGGAAAACGATTGACGCCTGAAACAGAAGTAAAACCCTGATGACAGAACCAACCATCAATCAGCTTTTCGATCTCTCGGGCCGCGTTGCGCTGGTCACGGGAGGAGCCGGCTATCTCGGCTCGTCAATGTGTGGTGCTCTGGCGGAAGCGGGAGCCTCGGTTGTGATCTCCAGTCGCGATTTAGAACGAGCGAAATCCGCTGCCAGCGAATTACCGATTGTCGGTGAGGCTCGTCACTTCGGCGTTGTCCTCGATCATACAGACGAAGACAGCTTGAAATCAGGATTCAATGCCGCGATTGACCAAGCCGGGCAAATCGACATTCTCGTCAATAATGGACAAGGAGGGCCAGCGAAAGATTGGACCGCTGTGACGGGAGAAGAGTTCGAGCAACAACTCCGTAATGCGAGCGGATATTTTCTGCTGTCGCGATGTTTACGCGATCACGTGACTGCTCGCTCTGCTGCTGGCTCGATTGTGATGATTGGATCAATGTACGGCGTGGTCGGTTCTTATCCCGAAGCATATGCAGATGTCTGTTCCGCCAGCCCGGTCGCGTATCATGCACTCAAAGGGGGCATTATCCAAATGACTCGGCATCTCGCCGTCTATTGGGCGTCCGATAATATTCGTGTGAATTGTCTCAGCCCCGGCCCATTCCCCAACGACAATGCACCGGTCGAGATGGTGACTCGCCTCAAAGACAAAAGTCCGATGCGGAGAATGGGCGAGCCTCACGAGCTGAAAGGAGCCTTGCTACTTTTGACGAGTGACGCGGGCAGTTATCTTACGGGACAAAATCTCGTTGTCGATGGAGGCTGGACCGCCTGGTAAATCATCATGAACACACCCTTGATACTCGCCAATTCGATCAAGACTGTCACCGAATCTTCTGGTCTCACGGCCATTGATATTGGCATCATCGTACTTTATGCCCTCGGCACCATCGCACTTGGTTGGTATTACGGACGCAATCAGAAAACAACGTCCGAATACTTTACCGGCAGCGGCAACATGAATCCGGTGTTGATCGGCGTTTCTCTCTTTGCGACGCTGCTCAGTACCATTACTTACCTTTCGTCACCGGGCGAAGTGATCGGTAAAGGCCCCGGCATTCTGGCCAACTATCTGGGTTTGCCCATTGTTTATATTGTAGTCGCTTATGTTCTCTTGCCGGTTTATATGAAGCATAAGGTCACGAGTGCTTACGAACTTTTAGAAGTGAAACTCGGCTTGGGAATTCGTTTGCTGGGAGCATCGATGTTCCTCGTCCTGCGGCTTTTTTGGATGTCGCTGCTGTTGTTCCTCACTGCCAAAGCACTCACGTTGATGTTGGGGCTTGATCCAAAATACATTCCCGCCGTTGTCGCGGTGACCGGAGTGGTCGCCATCACTTACACATCACTGGGGGGGTTGCGAGCGGTTGTCATTACCGACTTGATGCAGACCATTTTGTTGTTCGGCGGTGCATTGTTGGTGATCGGGACGGTCAGTTGGCAGATGGGAGGATTCGGCTGGTTTCCCACAGAATGGGATCCCAACTGGGACACTCAACCCCTCTTCAGTTTCGACCCCAGTACCCGGATCACTTTTGTGGGATCTTTGCTCTCGATGTCTTTGTGGTACATCGCCACTTCGGGAGGAGACCAGGTCTCCGTACAACGCTTTATGTCGACCACCGATGTGAAAGCCGCACGCCGCTCGTTTGCTGTCCAACTTTGTGTCTCGGTCACGGTCGGCGTCACGCTGGCGTTTGTTGGTTTCTCTTTGTTGGGA
This sequence comes from Planctomycetaceae bacterium, assembly GCA_029243145.1. GTDB lineage: Bacteria > Planctomycetota > Planctomycetia > Planctomycetales > Planctomycetaceae > JABURQ01. Next base: position 52,021 of record JAQWSQ010000211.1, read on the forward strand.
TACTTCCAGGCATTCCCGGAAGCTCTGCCGGCAGAGATGGATTTGAAAAAGAACGCCGACGATATCTTTCCGCACATGATTTCTTATCATCTACCTGTCGGAATTTCAGGACTGGTCGTCTCGGCAATGTTTGCAGCGGCGATGTCGAGTATTGACTCAGGCGTCAATTCGATCACCGCCGTGGTTCTGACTGATTTCCTCGACCGCTTTGACCGAGCACCACAATCGGATAAGTCGCATATGATGTTTGCCCGCTGTTTGGCGATTGCCATCGGATTGATTGTCGTCTTCTTCAGTTCTTTCATGGGAGCCATCGAAGGGAATATCACGACTGTCACCGCCAAGACAACCAACTTACTCACGACGCCGATCTTCTGCCTATTCGTCTTCGCCTTGTTCATTCCGTTTTCAAAACCATTAGGAGTCTGGATCGGTTCTGCCTGCGGCGTGACGACGGCGGTTCTCATCGCGTTTTCGGGAGAAATTTTTGGATTCCTGGATCCAGTGGAAAAGACCATTGCTCCCGTTACCTTTCAGTGGATTGCCCCCTGTGCCATGTTTGTCACACTCACCATCGGCAGCCTCATCAGTTACATCGAAACTCAACTGGACCGGGCCGATGAAACTAATCATTAAAAATATTTCACTCCTAGAATGACATCCTCATGAGAACCAGCAAACTGCTGTCCAAGATTCGCTCCGGCAAGGTCGCTCAGGTTTGCGCCCTTGGACATTTTATCCCGTCGTATGTTTGCCATGCGGCCCATTTCGGTTTCGATGCCATCTGGCTCGATTGCGAACACCGCGCTTGGTCGGATCGCGAACTCCAATCGATGTTGGCGTATTTTCATCAATATGACATCGATTGCATGTTGCGGACTCCGACGCTCGAAAAAGCGAAGCTCTATCGATACCTCGAAGATGGTGCCACCGGCTTGATGATTCCCCACGTTTCGACTCCCGAACGGGCCCGCGAACTGGTTCAAGCGGTCAAGTTCCCGCCGATTGGTGACCGCGGTCTCGATGGCTCGGGGCTCGACAGTGAATTTCATCTCTCTGGAGGCGACAGCTACACCGACGACGCCAACCGCGAAACATTTTTGGTGGTCCAGATAGAAACTCCCGAAGCGATGGAGAACGTCGAAGCTATTGCCGCCGTTGAAGGAGTTGATGGATTATTTATGGGTCCGGGAGATCTTGGCTTACGAATCAAAAAACTGAATCCCGGCTTCACCTTGGATGAAGCCCGTACGAAGTTGGCCGCGGCCTGCAAAAAACATGGCAAAGCGTGGGGATTACCGGCCGCCGATGAAGCTCACTTGAAACAATTTGCCGAGGAAGGCGCTCAGATACTCGCTCAAGGCGGCGAATTCATGGCACTCAAAGAGATGCTGGAGAACGTCTCGCAACGGTTTGATCGGGCAGTCGAATAAGTTGGCATGATTGAGTTCAGATGCGAACTTATCATGTCCGCCGTTTCTTACGACCATTCACGAAACTGTCAATCACGACCGACCCCAAGTTGTCGGCTTTGCAATGTGCGGAAATACCGCCAGTCACCATCGCCATTTTTTCAACGAAGTTCATCAGTTCGAGATAGAAGTAGTCTTCAATGAGTGCAAAGCTAGAGACGTTAATCCCTTCCTGAGCGCAACGTTTGGCTTCGGCAAGAGTGATCGCTTCGGTCTGTTGCGAAGGGGGATAGATCAACATGATGTCGCGACCTTCGATGTGTGCCGTCGGCTCCCCATCGGTGATCACGATGATTTGTTTGTTTTGTGCCGGTTGACGTTTGAGAGTTCGTCGCGCAAATTGCAGACCGGCATGAATATTGGTGAAGTGTTCGGGAACAAACGCGGGCGGGTTATCGATATTGATTCGCAAACGAACACGCGGATCGAACAGGCTGACTTGCTTGGGAGCCGAGTTCATCAACTGTTTTTCCGAGAGTGCTGCCGCGTACGTGTAGAAGCCCACAATTTGTAAGAAGTCACCTTGATACCGTCCACGCACGAGCGATTGCAGAGCAAACGCCACTTTTTTCGCTTGAGCATACTTGCCCCAACGTCCCATCGATCCTGACATATCCACGAGCAAAACGGTCGCACAATTTGACTGATATTCAGATTCGTGGACAACCAAATCATCTTCGGCAATTTGCACCGGCGACCCACCACCTTGCCGCATGATGGCATTCTTCAACGTCTCGTGCATGTTGAGATCGGAAATCGGGTCGCCATATTCGTAAGGCTTCGATTCTTCGTGTCGCGTTTCACCCGCACCACGAAATTCGGTGTCGTGCTTTCCGATTTGTCCTTTGCGGCCAACATTGAACAATTCTTCGAGAGATTTCATCTCGACACGCTTGATCCCTTTCGGCGTGACCACATATTTGCCTTCCGAGTCCTTGTCGATCAAGCCCTGTTTCATCAGCATTTCGAGGACTTCAGGATTGGTCTCTTCCCAGTCTTCCAATTGATCGAGAACTTCATCGCCATACTGCATCATGTATTCGGTCAATTGATCGAATAGTTCATCGGCCGATTGCGGCGAGAATTGTTCGGATTCATCAAACTTCGAGAAACGATATTCGGGCATGCGTGATTCAATGGTCTGTGGAGGGTTGCGAATCATCCGTAGATGGGGAGGTCTCTTTGGGTTTCGGCCAAGCGGCTCCGACAACAATACCGAGGCCGATTCCTGCGAGAATGATCTTCCCCCAGCGCCGAGTAGATGCCGGCCCCATTTCAACCGCTTCTTCGGGAGGTGCGATTCCGATCCAAATCAGTCCTGCCAGCATCCCCAAAGCAAAACCGAACATCGCTCCCTTTTTGATGCAATTGGCGCGCGAGAATTGATCATAGTCAGAAGTAGTACCTGGACCGCCGGTATTCATGAAACGCTCAAAATCGAAAGATATTTGTGAAATGTTGACATTCGATTCTAAGGTCATCGGATAAGCTGACCAGACGCAAAGCGGGATTTCTTCCCGGTTTTCTCAAGACAACACCTTTGTTTCTGCTCAAAATAGGAAGAGTCGGTCGGTTTGTCGCGAAGTCGACACTGACTTATACTGAAATGACGAATTGCCGTTTTTCCAACTGAATGTCCCCATGAACGAATCTCTTCCCAAAATCCAATCCTCTGGCAAAGAGTTTACGCTGATTTTGATCGCAGCCGTGATATTAAGTTTTGCCTTCGTTCAATGGTTCAAGTCTCCTCAGAATTCCTCTGCTGTTGGCGGTGGATTGGAGATCGGAAAAGAAGCACCCGAACTTCTTGCCGACATCTGGGTCAAGGGGGAACGCCCCGATCAGAATCAATTGGAAGGCGACGTTTATGTCGTGGTGGCTTGGGCGACCTGGTGTCTACCCTGTTACGAGGCGGCTCCCGAGTTAGTTGAAACGCAGGAGAAATTTGCGACCGAAGGAGTCCGTTTTTTCGGACTGACGGCAGCAGGCCCGCAAGATGAACAGAAGATTGTCGAGTGGCTGGATGATCGAAAAATCACTTGGCCAAACGGATTCGGAATGTCAGCCGTTGATACATTGATGGCATTCGAAGGAAACTATCTACCAGGGCTATGGGTCATTGGGCGCGATGGCAAAGTCTGGTGGAATCGCAGCATGATCGATGACGAATCACTCGAAGAGGCATTATCCCGAACTCTGGCAGAATCGAAGGCCACCGTGTCTAGTCCCGCAGATGAGAGCGGGGCCTAAATATGTTCTCCGAATTTCTAGAGCTCGCATCCGACTGGGACTTTCGCGATACCTGGATGGCAACAACGGCTGCTCTCGCCGCGATGGCGTGTGCGATTCCGGGAACATTTCTGGTCCTTCGCCGACAAAGCTTAATGGGCGATGCACTCAGTCATACTTCGCTGTTGGGAATTATTGGTGCCATTTTATTTGCTAATGCGTTACGAGTGAGCGGCTGGATCGATGACGAAACTTATCACGCCACCCGGCATGCATTCATGTTTGGCGGCGCAATGATCATTGGAGTCTTTTCAGCCGTTCTGACTGAGTGGATTCAAAAACTCGGACGAGTCGAAGCCAGCGCAGCGCTGGGTGTGGTTTTCACGTCGCTGTTTGCTCTTGGGCTGTTGTTGATACGCTTGGCTCCCAGCGGTTTGCACATTGATCCCGATTGTGTCTTTTATGGAACCATCGAAACGACCGCCATTTCCGCCAATGGCGAACCGCCGCCTCCCGCAATCACCAATGGAATTATGCTGCTGATCAATCTCATCTTAGTGATCGTGTTTGCCAAAGAACTCAAAATCAGCACGTTCGACCCGGAACTTTCCACCACGATGGGCATCAACTCCCGAGCCATGCATTACGGTTTAATGGCGGCAACCGCAGCCACACTGGTCGCGGCATTTGAAAGTGTGGGAAATATACTGGTCATTGCCTTATTAATCGTTCCGGCGGCAACCGCCCATTTATTGACAGACCGATATGCTCTACTAATTGTGATTTCTATGGTTGTCGCAGCGATATCCGCTTTTTTGGGTCATCTTTTTGCCATTACGCTTCCCGCAATGATCTTTCCACGTCTGGGGTTTGAGAATGTGCGAGATGCCTCGACCGCAGGCATGATGGCGGGAACTTGCGGCATGTTATTCCTGATGGCCGTCTTCTTCAGCCCTCGATACGGAATTGTGAGTCAGTTTTTTGAAAGAGCGCGACTTTCGGTAAAAATTGCCGGAGATGACCTGTTGGGCCTGCTCTACCGGATCGAAGAATCGCATCTGGAAGAACGCCAGATCGGTGCCACCCAACTTGTCCGTCGACATCTCGGATTGGGATGGCTCATGTCGCGTCTGGCAGTGATCAGATTGAGTTATGACCGCCAGATCGTCTCTGACCCAAGTGGTTATCATTTAACGGATAACGGTCGTATCACCGCTCGTAAACTAGTGCGATCTCACCGTCTTTGGGAAGCCTACATGGCGAAACATTTTCAGCTCCCCGATACGCACCTCCATGCCACCGCAGCACGGGTCGAACATTACTTGAATCCCGAACTTCGGTCTCAACTTGAGGACGAGTTGGAAACACCCGACGCCGATCCACATGGCCGTGATATTCCTCAAGAACAACGCCCCTCCGACGACTGATTGAATGAATCATTCAATTTTTGGAGCCCGGCGCGCCGATTGCTCTAGATACGGATGTTGAAATTGACTTAACATTCACGCCGCACCAATGACCGACTTCTGAGAGATCGAGCGTCACCCTGCATACACACTGTTCATGATGAACGGTTGCAGGATGTCACGATGACCTTGCAAGGAAGGCGAGGTGTGTCATGAAGCATTGTGCGCAATTGTCTCTCATGAGCACGGCACTGCTAGCCGTTTGGCTCACTCTCCAGGCTCAAGAGCCTCCCACCTCTCCGGGACCGCTCTACATCGAAGCCCTGCACGATCATGGTCTTTCCACAGACCTGGATGATCTGCTGCAATACATCGGCAGGCTTCATCCCAACCATCAAGATCAGCAACATGTGCAACAGCTCATCGATCAATTGGGAGCGGAGAAGTTTCATGATCGGCGTGAAGCGATGTTCGCGCTCAGCGAAGCGCCCGAACTGACGCAAGTCAAACTCGCGCTTGCCGAGGTTCATACGGACCAGGAAATTCGCCGGCGTGCGCGATCACTTCGCAAGAAAAAACGTGCCGAAGGAGACTTTGTGCTCTTTGCAACGCTCCGAGCATTACGTCTACATGCGTCGCCCCGGTCGGTTCCGATGTTGATGCCTCTCATTCCTCAACTCAATGACGATTATCTGAGACAAGAGGCACGAGAAGCATTACTGGCCAGCGTCGATTCGACCGTCGAGCACGAATTACAAACGGCTTCCGACTCACAAGATGTTTCCATCCGCGAAGTGGCTCTGGTCGCATTGGGAAGAATCGACTCTCCCGCATCAGAACCATTGCTCGAAAATTGCCTGCGCCTCGCCAATGACCGACTCGCACTGGCTGCCGCGGAAGGACTCGCCTGGTCTGATCCAGGAAAGTCGTTGCCAACATTGATACGACTCCTCAATTCACCATCCTTCTCGATACGTCATCAATCTGCCACGTTATTACAAACCATCACCTCACAACAGTTCGGCTATGCCCCCTACGCAAACATCGAACAACGCCAAGAAGCAAGAGAGCTATGGAACAACTGGCTGGTGGCTGATACCGACACTCATCAGCAACTGATTCCTTTGCAACAACGCAAGCAACGAACCGGACGAATTCTGTTGTGCCTGTTCCGTCCATTTACCGTGGCAGAGATTGATGAGTCGGGCAATTTTGTCTTTGAATCGGACCTCACACGGGCGGCATGTGGCGGTGAAGCCTGCCTGACGAACGGACATCGTGTATTTGCTGACTGGGAACGAAAATCACTCTTGGAACTCGACGCTTATGGCCAATTGGTGCGCGAACATAAATTGCCGGGAATTCCCAACTCCTTGCACCTCTTAGATAACGGTCACATGTTGACCAGTTTGTACAATCGCAACTGCGTCTGTGAAATCTCGACCGACGGCACACTGATCTGGGAAGCCAGCGTCGATGGGCAACCCTCCGATGCACGACGACTCAGTAACGGCAACACGTTAGTCGCCGTCAACAATCGACACCATGTCTTGGAAATCAATACCGACGGTGAAACGGTCTGGGAGCTGACCGGCGATCAGGTCCGATGCCCCGAATCTGCCCGTCGTCTGGAAAATGGCAACACGTTAGTCGCCTGTGGAAGAGATGGTTGTGTGAAAGAGTATAGCCCACGAGGAGACGTTGTCTGGCAAGCCGACAAACTGCCGATGGCATACGATGCCATTCAATTAGACAACGGGCATTTATTGATCGGCTATCAATCGGGATTACGAGAACTTGATCGTGGAGGAAATATCATCCGCGATTTGAAAGTAGGCGTCGTCCGCCGTATGCACCGCTATTGAGTGGACCGATTCGTTCTCCAAGCACCGTAGATCATCATGCGTGTTGAGTGACATTGCCTCACGGAAACTAGCCAAGTAGGGTCCGCTTTGCGGACCGTGGAGAGGCCGATGAACGCCTCTCCCACAAACCCACTGATGAGTGCGGACGAACTCTTGATTGCCTGACGAGTGGTCCCAGGCATTCTCAAACACTGACTCATACTCAACATTTCCATTCCAATACTCAAAAAATATTGCACATCGAACAGACGATCCGCACAGCGGACCCTACACAGAGATTACTCTTGGCTAACCCCTTACCATCAGAGTTGCCATTCGGAGTCATTCACCACGCCGCTCATGTGAGATTTATCTGCGACATCGGCGTGATCCGCGGTTTCATTTTCAAGATTTCTCTATCTTCTCTGCGCCGCCGCGCCGCCGCGTGAGTTCATTTTTCACTGTCGGCAATTGCAGCTATGTGAGTAAGAAACGTGTGGTGTGGCTGAGGCGTGCTCCAGTTTGCAGTCCAGAATAAGCGGATTTTCTGGATACGCGGCGGTCTGCCTGATCACGTACATGGCCCCAGATGCAAGAGATTCTCACTGGGAATACTGGGGCTATGGGCGATGAAACTTCCTCCGTCGTTCGAGCTAGAATTGAAAGCCATTCTCTGATGATTGACGTTTACGGCCCCAGCCACCCTTTACATTGTCCCTACTTGCTCTTTTTATCAGTGTTCTCTGCGAACTCGGGGGCTGAAATTTCATCGAAGTTCTCGGCCAGTGAAGGGAGATGCGTCTTCTATCGCAATCGCCCTTCGTCTGAATTCTTGCGAATCCAGCTACCCCTTCACAGGCCGATATCCCGTTCGTTCTGAGCGCGTTTGCGGAAGCGGCCGGGCGTTTCATCGGTCTCTCGCTTGAAGACGACACTCATGTATTCCGGGTGCTCGAAGCCGGTCAGCTCGGCAATCCGGTCGAGCGCTAAATCGGTCTCCATCAACAGTTCTTTGATGCGTTTAATCTGCTGATTACGAATCTCACTCTGTGGAGAACGCTTAATGTACTTGCGAAATCTTCGTTCCAGCACGCTGCGAGAAAGTGGTATCTCGCGTAGCAAATCCTTGACCGTAATGCCGTGACACGCATGCTGACGGATGAAGCGAACTGCGCTGGCAATTTGGGGATCTTCAATCGCCAGCACATCGGTGGATTGCCGAGTCGTAATGCCGAGGGGAGGAATGATTTGTTCGTACGGCAACGCGGCCCCACCTTGCATCTGACGGTCGAGCAGCGCGGCGGCTTCGTAACCGATCTTACGAGGGTTTGGCATCACTGAGGATAAGGGAGGTTCACACATCCCACAGACGAGATCATCATCATCGACTCCAATGACGGCAATCTCTTCCGGGACCGAGGCATTGATTCGTCGGCAGGCATCGAGGACATGCTGCCCGCGCATGTCATTACAGGTAAAGACACCCAACGGACGCGGCAACCGGGACAGCCACTCGGTGATGGTGCGCTGCTGATCTTCCCACGATTCCGTTTGTGTCGCCTCCCAAGGAGATTCTAAAACATCCACCGTACAATCGGCTTCTCGCAATGCCTCACGAAAACCAGCCAGTCGACGCGCGGCCCAATCGTGACCGGTGAAGCTGCAATATCCAAAATGGCGAAAGCCACGTTCGAGCAAATGAGTGGCCGCCAGTTCTCCCACTTTTCGGTTATCAGTCCAGATATGAGGAAGACCCACGTCGCCGTAGATATCGGTGAGGTCCACGGTCGGAATTTTCAGCTTTTGCAATCGCTTGGCGAGTTCGGGAGTGGTGGAACGGCTGATGATGCCATCGCCTTTCCACTGATCAATCCATTTCGGCGGCTCAATAATGAGTTCCCTCAAATCGACATACATCGACCACGGACGATGTTCGACGACGTAATCAGAGATTCCCCGCAGCACTTCTCGCCCATAAGCCAGAGAGGTCTCGACGATGAGCATGACATGGGGAGGGGATGAATTCCGTGATTCCACCGTGGAAGTCTTTCGCAATATTTCTCAGGACCATGATTTCAGAAGGACGAATCCTGCATTATATGATGAACTAATAGCAGATTACCAGCGAAATATATCTCAAGAGATGTACGTTCCAGAGCCTTGTTTGAGGAGACTTGCAAAGTCACAATTGTCGTAAATCATGGCAAATTGCGCAGGCCACACCGCTGCAGACAGGCGGAATGCCGGGCGATTTTCGATTCCCGTCAATCGATGGTTTCAGTTACGGTTCGGTCCGCGTAAACTGAGGCCACGTCAAGAGAACGACCGATTCCATTCCTCGGGAGACAAACGTGTTTTCATTAGACGGCCGGGTGGCCCTGGTCACCGGAAGCAGCACGGGCCTCGGAAAAGCCATTGCCATCGCACTCGGAAAAGCGGGGGCGACGGTGGCGATGAACTATTACAACAACGACGAACGTGCGGCCGACGCCTTACAAGAGTTCCGCGACGCGGGCGGTCAGGGTGACATGTTCCGAGGCAATGTCATCGATCCCGATGATGTGAATCGGCTGTATGACGAGATCAAAGAAAAGCTGGGTCCGGTTGATATTCTGGTCTGTAATGCAACTCCCGACCAACCGCAAAAACCGATCGAAGAATACGATTGGGACTTCTACCAATCGATGCTCGACTTCTTCATCAAAAGCCCCTATCTGTTAAGTCTGGCCTGCCTTCCTCATATGAAAGAACAAAAGTGGGGAAGGATCATCAACATCACTTCGGAAGTTTTTCAGCAAGGCGTTTCGCCCTTCACGGCTTATGTCGCGGCTAAGGGAGGCCAGACTGGATTTTGCCGTTCATTGGCGCGAGAAGTTGCACCGCATCAGGTGACTGTCAACATGGTCGCACCGGGTTGGATTCCTGTCGAACGACACGAAGACGACCCGCAAGAACTCAAAGATGGCTATTTCGCCAACATCCCCATGCAGCGTTGGGGAGTCCCCGCAGACATCGGAGCCACCGTCTGTTTTTACGCCAGCGACGAAGCCGCATTCATCACGGGACAAACCGTCTCGGTCAACGGCGGCATGACGGTCAATTAGAAACACGAACCACACCACACACACTGACATATTGAATTCCACGACGAGGATCGAACTTATGAAACATTTATTACTGATTACTGGACTGGCCTGTCTTATTGGTATGCCTGGCTGCAATGGAGATAAGGCAGACAGCGATAAACCAACGGTGGCCTTCGTCACCAACGGTATCGCGTCCTTTTGGGTCGTTGCCGAAGCCGGAGTGAATGCTGCCGGTGAAGATTTGGACGTGAATGCGATTGTCAAGATGCCGGCTGAAGGAGTCGTCGATCAAAAACGAATTCTGGAAGACCTGCTGACGCAAGGTGTGGACGGAATCGCCGTTTCCCCCATCGATCCGGAAGGACAGCAAGACCTTCTCAATCAAGTGGGAGACGCGACGAAATACATCACGCATGATTCCGATGCCCCTGACTCGAATCGCCTGTGTTATATCGGCATGGACAATTACGATGCGGGACGCATGGCGGGTGAGTTAGTCAAAGAAGCGATTCCCGATGGTGGTGAAGTGATGATTTTTGTGGGCCGGCTCGAACAGCTCAATGCCAAACTACGACGACAAGGAGTCATTGATGTCCTGATGGATCGAGACTCTGATTCTTCGCGCTATGATGAACCTGGCAAACCGATCGAGGGCGAAAAATACACCATTCTCGACACTCGCACGGATGGCTTCGATTTCGCCAAAGCGAAAGCACAAGCACAAGACGCCATCAATAAATACCCCAACCTCAAATGCATGGTGGGCTTGTTTGCTTACAATCCCCCCTTGATGTTGGAAGCTGTCAAAGAAGCCAAAAAAACGGAGACCATCGAAATTGTTGCCTTCGATGAAGAAGACGGAACGCTTCTGGGAATTCAAGAGGGAACGATTCACGGCACGGTCGTTCAGAATCCTTATCAATACGGATACAAATCGGTCCAACTTCTCACTGCTCTGGCAAAGGGTGACACATCCATGATCCCCGAGGATAAATTCATCAACATCCCGGCTCGTCAAATTCGTCAGGACAACGTGCTGGATTTCTGGACCGAACTGAACAAGCTCCTGAAAAAAGATCCGCCCGCCAGTGCGAAGACATCGACAGAGGTAGAAGGGAAATGAACTATCCATTGCTGGAAGTTCGGATCGTCACCAAATACTTTCCCGGTGTCGTTGCGCTCAAACAGGTCAGCCTGACTCTCGAAGAAGGAGAAGTGCTGGCACTGATTGGCGAAAACGGAGCCGGGAAAAGTACGTTGATGAAGATTTTGGCCGGCATCCAGCAACCCGATCTTGGCAAGATTTTCTGGAACGGAAAAGAAGCGAACATCGATTCGGTCGAAGCCGCCATGAAGCTCGGTATCGCCCTCATTCACCAGGAATTAAATCTCGCCGACAATCTCGATATCGGCAGCAACATTTTCTTAGGCCGAGAACCTCGCAACAAACTCGGGATCATCGACCGTCGCAAGATTCGCGAGGAATCTTTGAAAGTATTGGAGCGAGTCGGTCTCGATTTTGATCCCCGCACCAGCCTAACGCGACTTTCCATCGGTCAACAACAGCTCGTCGAAATCGCCAAGGCACTTTCGATGAATGCGAAGATATTGATCATGGACGAACCGACGTCGTCGCTCTCCTCCAAAGAGACGGCCCGTCTGTTTGAAGTTGTGAAAGATTTGAAGCAACAAGGCGTCAGCGTCATTTATATTTCCCACCGTCTGGGGGAAGTGAAAGAATTGGCCGACCGTGTGGTGGTTTTTCGCGATGGTCAAAACTCGGGAGAACTGGGCAAAGAGGAAATCACGCACGAGCGCATGGTGCAATTGATGGTTGGTAGAGATGTCTCACAACTTTACGAACGGACTCCTCATCAACCGGGGGACGAAGTTCTCAAAGTGACCGATCTGGTGACGCCCGCGTTTCCCGGCAAAAAAAACAGTTTCACCATCCGAGCGGGAGAAATCGTCGGCATGGCGGGACTCGTGGGAGCGGGTCGCACAGAATTATTGCGGGTCTTGTTTGGAATTGATGACCCCATTCGCGGAAGCCTCGAAGTCGGCGGGAAGCTCTGCGAGTTCCATCACCCGAAAGATGCCATCAACGCAGGGATGGTACTCGTTCCCGAAGACCGCAAGGGGCAAGGACTGGTCATCGACTGGCCGCTTGATATGAATGGATCACTGCCCGGACTCGATCAGCATCTCAAACAAAAGGCGTTTATCGATAAGCAACACGAAGTTCAGACCGCCGAGACGATGATCGGTGACCTCAATATCAAAACCCCGAATCGGAAACAGATTCTGCAATTCCTTTCGGGAGGAAACCAGCAGAAAGTTGTGCTGGGAAAATGGCTCGCCCTCAATCCCAAAATACTGCTTCTCGACGAACCAACTCGCGGCATTGATGTCGGAGCCAAAGAAGAAATTTACCACTTAATGGATAAACTCGCCGCCGAGGGACTGGCAGTCTTGTTCGTCAGTAGTGAACTGGAAGAAATCATGGGCGTCTCCGACCGGGCTCTCGTCATGCACGAGGGGAAGATCACCGGCGAGTTGACCCGCAGCGAACTTTCGGAAGAATCCATCATGCAACTGGCCACCGGCCAAGAACTGGCCGGTGCTCAATAAAACATCTCGCGTCTCCTTGAAATCGATTTCAACTCATGAAAAAACTGCTCGGCATCACCGGATTGTTCATTGCGATCTTCGCCTTCACGGCACTTCAGCAAGAGAGCTTCATCTCGGCGAGAAACATCGAAAACCTGTTAGACAGAACTGGTCTTTTAGGAATCCTGGGAATTGGCGTGGCATTCGTGATCATCACTGGCGGTATCGATCTTTCCATTGGTTCAGTCGTCGGGCTTGTGGGTTGTATGCTACCCATGTTCGTGATCGACCAGGAGATGCCCGTGCCTGTGGCGATTCTGCTGGTGATATTGATCTCGGCGGGCATCGGTCTGGCGCATGGATTACTGATTACGAAACTCAAACTCCAGCCGTTTATTGTGACGCTTTGTGGCCTGTTGATTTATCGTGGCATTGGCCGATTTCTTACCGCCGATAAAACGATGACATTTGGAAGCCAGCATGCTGGCTTGCGGGAATGGGCGACCGGGAATATCGATCTGCCAGTCTTAACCGCCAGCAAAGGTTTCAGTCTACCGATGCCGTTTTTGATTCTGTTTGTGTTAATGATCATCGGTTCGGTTTTTCTGAACAAGACCGTCTGGGGACGTTATCTGCTCGCGCTGGGACGAAACGAACAAGCCGCACGCTACAGTGGAATTAAAACAGACCGCTTGACGATTCTGGCCTACGTCATTTGCTCAACATTGGCAGGATTCGGCGGAATTCTGTTCATGCTCGACCTCAACACTGTACAACCATCTAGTCACGGAAACTTCTTCGAACTTTA
>JAQWSQ010000034.1 GCA_029243145.1 Planctomycetaceae bacterium
GATTGAGTAACCTGAACATGAGGTATCGTCGTTCACGGGCAGATATCTGCCGAAAAACGCTCTGTCCTCACTCACAGCGCAGACGCTCCACGCAACAAAGATCATTGCAAGCAGGTGAATGAGACTGGCAACCAGACTCAATCTGCACGGTGGTAATACTTGAGCATACCGCCTAAACGCTCGCTGCATTCGATCTTGCCTGCCAGAGAACGTTCGACCTGAGTCAGCAGGCAGCGCGTTTGCTGATCTCACCGGTCAACACTCGGCGACGAATTTCGGCTCATTTCTGCATATCGGTAAACACCCTGGCCTCCTGCTGAGTTTCATCATCAGAAATCTCTAGGAAATCAGAGAGTCTGATCAAAATTCAACAGGTGATCCTCTGGACGCTACGTTTTTATTCCGACGAACCACCCCCCGACAAGCGCTACGTTTTCTGGCCGATGATTACACTCTCTCTTGAAGAGGAGTTAAGGTTCGGCTCAGTTTTTTGACCTTACGGGCAAGGCACAATAGCAGCAGTTGCCAGGGTTGGAAGAGGGAATTCATTGATCACCAGAAGTTGAATCAGGATGTCTGAACAGCTTCCGGGTGTTTTGGTGCGAAATCAAGTGGCTGAACAGCAGGGATTCAATCGCTCACGGCAGATTCCGATCCTTCTGATGCTTCAACAAACTCAACAGTCGTTTCCGTTCGGGAAATAACGGGCCATCTGTCATCCTGGAGAGCTGTAGCCCTGATTCCCAGTTTCCATCGACCTGTCAGACGAGGATTGGGCTTCGTTTGAACTGTAAGAATCGCCTGATTCTGGTTGGCGGCGAGATCCAACCTAGCGGGAACAGACTTGATCAGCCCGGCCAGTTCGTCAGGAATTACCAATTCTACCGAGACAACTTTCTGTAGTTTGGAGGAACGAGAGATATCAATTGGGATTTGGAATTCGTTGCCGGCTGTGACCTTCAGTTCGTCAGCGCGGTGTGAAACCTTTAGCAGCGCCCCCTCTAGAATCATCGTGATGCGGGCATCCGCCGGTTGGGTAACATAGCGAAGATTTCCTTGAAGATCCGGTTGCTGTGCCATACCCAGCACGACCATTCGAGTGGTACGGTCGGTTTCCAACCATTCTGGCATGAACGAGGGATACAGTGCCTGGTCGGTTCCTGCCGGGACGGTGATGACGGGACCGTGAATTCCCTGGCGATGCCGTCCTTGACGAGCTGCCATTTGCAGAAACACTTCTCCAACAAACCCCTCTTCTCGTTTGATGATGAACGGAGCGGGATAAGTCGTACCGCGATGAACGGCGCGCTGCCGGTTCTTGTCGATCAGTTCCACGGTAAATCGCGGTTTGAGCGTGGTTGCGAGGAGCACATTCGAGGTCTGCTTCTCATCAACATCACGAGAACAGAGGTTGCCCCCGGCTTTAGCACCCGCGACGCGACTGACGATCTCATTACCGACTTTTGACTTGCCGATAATCTGTACCAACGCCGCCTGAGAGGCAGACGCCTCGGCGGCTTCGAACGGGATTTTCACACTGGATTGACCGGCCGAAATCTTCAGATCGACTGGTACGCTTACCCCGGTTGGGAGTCCGGCAGTTTCGATCATAATTTCTTCATTATGACCGCCGTAACGAGTCACTTTCACTTCCAGTTGGGCCTTGCCGGGAACTCCAAAAGTCAATTGCTGGGGAATTGACAACGAAAATTCTGCTCCCTGACGTTTCAGAGCCAGTCGATAAACTGATGATGGTCGACCGCTTCGGCCGGAAAGATCGATGATCTGGCAGGTATAGGTTCCATCTTGGGGAGCTGTAAACTGCAACCCGGCGTCCGGAGAGCCAGGTAAATCATCATTGGTGGCGAGTTGCTTTCCGTCAGAATCAAGGATGCTGATCGAGAGATCGAGATTTGTTCCGATGGAACGCGACTGGGCGGTGATGTTCCAGAAGTCGTCCTTCTTTGCCTTCCAGGTATAGCCCGCCTCGCCCGAGCTTCCGAGTACAGCGGTGACTGCTCCCGGAACAGAGAGTTCATGGGAAACATTTTGGGAGTTGTTGATTGAGGTCTCTGTGAGTTCTCCGAGAGGAATTTCGATCGGAGGTGCAGAACCATACGGAGTCATCAACTGGTAGTGCATCGCATGGAGGTTTGTATCAGCGGGAAAAGTAATCGTCTGTTTCGTCGATTCCAGCTTGGCTGACCCGCTGGCGACGCCGTACCCTACAAATTCGACCTCGCGTGTTTCGCCTCGTTTTCCGGCAGCCGGTATGGTGGTGATGACGCGGGGGCCGGGCGTGATTGCCAGTCGATAAACAAAGGCGCGATTCCCGCGGAAGTCAACATCGTGAAGACTGATTCTGTAGGTTTCAATCGCCTTGGCAACGAATGTTAGTGCCGCATCCACGCCTTCCGTATCGGCAACATCAGCGATCAAGCGGCCGCTAAGATCGTGAACTTCGATGTGGGCGTTGAAATCGGCTCCGAGCCGGCGTGCGAAAAGCTCGAGTGTGATCGGCCCGTCTCGATCGGTCTCGATCAGGTATTGATCCACTTCGGCGATCCTCTCCAGACGCCCTGAGACTCCGATTGGTAACTGCTGGATCAGTTGAGGGTGATTGCGGTCGCGAGCTTCAATCGTTTCAGGACCACTACTGACGAGAAATACTGCCGTCGCCGAAGAACCATTCGCATTGGCGACCTGCCAGCGCACCAGACCTGGTGGGTGGTCGGAAGGGACCTCGATCCGAGCTGGGATTTCACGAGGTATGAGAAACGCTGTCAATCGGCTTTTCTCCCCAAACCAATACGGCGGCTTGGGGATAATGAATTCGCCCGGTGGACCGAGAACCGAGAGTGTCACTTGTTCGTCGTGAACAAAAAACTCCATGTCGGGCGTCATATCGTAGCCGCCCAGTTGCACCTCCGTCTTCGTACCAATTTGAACGACTGGCGGAAATACGTAACCTAACTCCGGAGCTTTTTGAGCAAATGTGACATTCGTGCTCAAGAGTAGGAGGATGCTGATCTGGATGATCGGCTTGCGATGTCGAAAACAACCGGCTTCAGCACGGTCATCCGCCCGCCGATCAGATCGGTAGTAAAGTTGATTCATGACGTGCCTCTTATGCTAACAGCTCCTCGATGACATCTCCGCCGTTGACGATTGGAACGGGGCGTCCGAGGGGGGTGTAATAAGTCTTGTCGGCGTCGACTCCCATCAGATGGCAAATTGTCCGCAGCAGATCTTGAATGCCGTAAGGCTGTGTTGTGGGAAAGCTGGCCGTTTTGTCGCTGGCACCGATCACGGTTCCGCGTTTTGTACCTCCTCCAGCGAAGATGATCGTCTGGCATTGCGACCAGTGATCCCGGCCAGCGTCTTTATTGATTTTCGGCGTTCGACCCATTTCACCCATCATCACGATCAGAGTCTCGTCAAGCATGCCACGATCTTCCAGATCAATGATCAATGCGCTGAGCGCCTGATCGGTGGGTGGAACGAGCGTTTTTTCGTGGCTGGTGAAGTTGTCGACGTGTGTATCCCAACTCCCGTGGTCGATGCCGATGAAGCGACAGCCTGACTCGACGAGTCGACGAGCCAGCAACGAACATTGACCAATTGAGGTGAGTCCATAACGCTGGCGGAGTTGTTCCGGTTCTTCTTGAATCCGAAACGCCTTTTTGGCCTGAGGTGAGGTTACCAACTCAAACGCCTTTTCGTAGTATGATGACATTGTCTTGGCTCTGCCGACGGGACCGCTTTGCGCTCCCAGTTTCTGGGCACCTACGAGCAACTTCTTGCGCAGGTGGAAACGCCGTTCGTCGATCCCTTCCGCGATGTTCAAGTCCCGCACTTCAAAGTCCGGCTGCACAGGATCCGTTTCAATCGTGAAGGGAGCGTACTGTGCCCCGTAAAATCCGGGACCTCCGGGGCCTAATGGATTCGGCATCTCGACGTAAGGCGGAACAGCACCACCCGGCCCCAACTCGTGCGAAAGTATCGACCCAATGGACGGATAGAGTTCGTTAAACGGCATTCCTTTCGCCTGACCATCGGCAAAACTAGGAGGATAGCCGGTCAACACCCTGTGTCGTCCTGTCTGATGTGCATTGTCGCGATGGCTGTGCGATCGCATGATTGTGAACTTGTCGGTGATTTTTGCGCAACGCGGGAGGATATTTCCAATTTGTATGCCCGGGACGATCGTGGAAATCGGGTGAAATGGTCCGCGAATCTCTCGCGGCGCATTGGGCTTCAGGTCCCACATGTCGATGTGGCTGGGACCGCCTTCGAGCATGATAAAGATGCATGCCTTGACTTTCGCCGGGAGAATGGATGCGGCTTGAGAAGGCAAGGACGTTAGTGACGGAAGTGTCAATCCACCCAGCAGACCCGTGCCGCCGATTCGCAATGCATGACGGCGCGACACCCCGTCGCAGCAGCGATGTTGACCGAAGGAGAAATTGAACATTTTGAGTCTCTCCGAATATGGCTGATACCTCGATGCTTCCGCGAGTTCAGCCGAACTCCGTGTTAATGGTTGTAAACAAATTCTCTCGTATTCAATAACGCCCACAATATGTCTTCTACGGCTGCACGACGATTGCCGTTCGATTCAGCGAATGCTTGTCGCATTAAGGCCACTTCCTTATCAGAAGGAAATCGTGACAAGGTCGCCAGATAGAGTTCTTCAATGACCTGGCCGTCGGTCAACTCTGATGTTGCCAACCGGGCAGCTCGGCCATCGCGATTGCGGATTTTGTGGACTGTTTCGAGTGAGTTCATCAAGTGGAGCGCCTGAGCGATACTGGGTTCATTTCCGCGTTCACACTCACAGACGCTGACTCGTTGCGGCTTCCCAAAGATACGAAAGAAGTAGGAAGGCATGCGGTTGTCCCAGATATGAATGGCCCGATAGCCATCCGGCCAACCATTGAATTGCTCGGAGACGGCTGTGGACTGACAGATCGCATCCAGAAGCACTTCAGCCGGCAGTGCCTTCCAGGTCGCGTGAGAATAATTCTGCTGGTCTGATTCGTTGAACTCGTTGGGCTGTGAGGCCAGCTGATAGAGACGTGAATTGAGCATGGTTCGAGTCAATGCCTTCAAGTCGAACTTCACATCCACGAGATGAGCTGCTAACGCATCGAGCAGCGGTTCGTTGGTTGCCGGATTCGTCGCTCGGAGGTCGTCGAGTGGCTCCACTAACCCGCGACCGAAGTATTGCCCCCACAATCGATTGGCCATCATCCGTGCAAAAAACGGATTGTCAGGTGAAGTGACCCATTCCGCCAGAAGAGTCCTACGGTCTAAGGCTTGAAAAGTATCAGCAGGCTCCGCGCCGAGCCCCGCAGCGGCTACCGGCTGCTGGGTACGCGGGTGGTTCAGATCGATTCCTGCTTGCGGGAAGATCTTCTGCCCACCGGTCGCTGCCTGTTTGCGGCCGACACCCGTGAAGAATCCTGCCAAGGCAAAGTAATCCTGTTGGCTCCACCTTTCGAATGGATGATGATGGCACTGGGCGCATTCGATGCGGACCCCCAAAAAAATCTGACTGATTGAGCGGCTGAGCATCTCCGGATCTTTGTGGACTTGATAAAAGGCTGCCGGACTTTCTGCGAAAGTGTTTCCTTTCGCTGTGAGGATTGCCCATGCAAATTCATCGTACGGTGTGTTCTGCTGAAATTGTTGACGAAGCCAACGCGTCATTGCTAAGGCGCCTTGCGGTGTCACGATCGACTGATCGACTCTCAGAATATCCGCCCAGCGCATCGCCTGATAATCCGCATATTCCTTGCGCTGCAAGAGATGCTCAATCAGCTTGCTGCGATTGCCGGTTGAGTTGTCCGACAGAAACTCGCGTGTTTCGTCCGCAGTCGGCAGCGTGCCGATCGTATCGAGATAGGCGCGACGCAGAAAAGTCGCATCATCGGCTAACTCACTCGGTTCGATACCGAGCCTCTGAAGTTTGTCCCAGGCAAATCTGTCGATGAAATTGTACTCCGGTGGACGCGTGAAAGTCACTCCCGGCTGAGGCAACGTAACCCGGCAGACTCCAACCAGTTCCATGTATCGCACGAGGATCGCGGCTTCCCCAGGTACATTGCTGGCGGTGATCACTCCTCCCGGGTCCGCATCGGCAATGATCACGGCGTTGGATTTGTATTCCGCCTCAACTGTTACGCAGCGTCGTAAACCGGTAGAATCGATGGCCGTAACTCGAAGTTGTTGCGTCGCCATGGGCGACATCATAATCTGAGCCGGTTCCACCTCGATGGATGTGACGCGTGGAGCGAACTCGTCGTCAAGTCGCGCCCCTTCCGCGACCCATCGTTCGATGCGACGATACCACAAGCTGTCTTTTTCGATTCTTCCGCCGCCGCCATGGGGAGTCTCGCCAGTCGCTTTTCGTAACAGCAGACTATTTCGAGGGGCGACGAGTGAGACACGTCTTGCTCGTCCCTGTTTGGCCAAGGCCTCATGGTCCGTTTCCGGGTCGAATCCGAAGATGCTCAACTTGAATCCGTTTTGCCCTTCCGCTTTGCCGTGACATCCGCCGGAATTGCACCCAGCCTTTGATAGAATCGGGAGCACTTCGTACCGGAACGAGACAGGAGCCGGAGAGGTCAACCCGCGTATCTCAACCGGAACTCGAGTACCAGTTTCCTCATGCTGAATGAGGATTTCCGTAACTCCCTCACCACGGGGGAGAATTCGACCCTCTGGAGTCACAACTGCGATCTTTGAATCAGCCGACTCATAGGAAACTAACCGTGTCAAATCCTCGGCCCGTTCGCCTTTCACTGACGTGATCAGAAGCTGCTGAGTTGACTCCGGGCTATCGAGAAAGACAGCAGAGGGGCTGATCCGCCAAGACGAAACATCTGCTCCCAGGGCGGGGAAGTTGGAGACAACTGCGGCACAAGCTAATGCGACAGCACATTGAACCCAGACACATCGCATCAGCATCCCTTAAATGATGACATCGCCAGTTGTAGCATAAAGATATTCTGATGCCAAATTTGTGCCAATGCAAACATTACCGCGAAGTTCGCTTCATCAGTTGATTTCACAACGCGTTGCGCCAAAACCTCAGTGGCTCTGGCGCCTTCGGTTCCATCGGCCAATGCTTGAACAAATCACTAATATTCTCGTTAAATGCGCAAGGCTTGGCCTGAACTATCTGGAAGGCTCATCGAAAACTATCAGAAGTACGACACACGAGGCGAGTAGTTTCGATTGTTTTCCATTCCTCTTGTGGCATTTTTGTGGCAGTCCAATCCCACTATAATCGCGAACTGAGCGAAATAAAAACTTGTCTCACATACAGAAAACACTATTATTACGGCATAAACATAATCAGGGAACAGGTCGCAATCAGCCGTTCAGAGAATCCCCCCTGCTGATTATCACGACATTCCAGCACTTTCCGCGTGAGTTCTCGCGTCTGAGAATACTGGGATCCATTCGGCGACGAAACGCCGGGCTTCGACCGCGGCTGAATCTGCTTCTCGGGTCACACTTCGTGAAGTCGTCGTGAATCTACCTCATTTCGAGGGAATCGCGCACGCTCAACCGGCCAGTCCTACGCCGCACTCCGCGATCGACGCTCAACTGCTCACAGAAACAAGCTCTTCACACATCCGACAACTCTGAGCCCGATTCGCTTCCAGCCGTGACCTTCTCGCCATGAGTCGCGACTCATGAAGTTGCTGCGGTATGTCCTCATCGGTTCCGAAATACATCTCATCCGGTGTTTGCCCGCGGAACGCCGAGTGTGGCAAATGCGTGTTGTGTTGGTCGACGTAGAAGGCGACCAGTTTCTCGATCGTTTGTGCGGAATCCAATTCGTGCAGAAATAGCCATTGGTGTTTCAGCACGCGCCACCAGGATTCGATCAGCGAGTTCGAGAACACGATCTCGGTCTGTGCGAGGACTCGTTTGAGTAATCCTGACTCGACAACCTCATCGACGGCTGCGTTGTAGTTCTCAGAGCCACCGTCGACGAGGACGGTGGGCGTTCCACTCACCGTGGATTTCGATGCGTCCAGGAATAATTGGGCCGTGACACCCGGCTCGAAGTGATCAAGGACACGCCAGGCAAGAATCCGGCGAGAGTAATTGTCGATGACTGCGTGGAGGTAGGCACGACTTCCGTTGACGAGCCGAATCAAAGACGTATCGACATGCCAGATCTCATTGACCTGTGCCGCACGAATACCCACCTTCGGCTTGGCTGGATGGACGCGCTGCCGTAACCGCCGCCATTTGTGGATCCGGACAAGGCGATACCACGTCGATGACGAAGCGAAGACCTTGCCCAGTCGCTCCGCCAATCGTGCCAGAGTCCCAGTTGGTACGTGGCGATATTCATCGGATGTGACCATTTCGCGAATGGTTCTCATTTCAAGGGCCGTCAACTGGTGTGGCGAAGAGCGCGGACACGACGGCAGGTCATCGAGTCCGCATTCATCCCGATTCCATTCGTGGTAGCGGCCGTGCGACAGGCCGATCACACGCAACGGCGAGCGGAGTTTGAAGTGTTCCCGCGAATACTTGATGGCTTTCAGCACTCGACGCTTCTGGGTCTCCTCCGGCAGCCGGACTTGCGAGAGCGTGAAGCCGGCCACTTTCATGACAGTGACGACCAATCGCAGTAGCGCGATGAGTCGGGCGTTGCGTCGCCGCAGCGAGACCACTTCACGTTGCAGGTTCGCGATACTCATGTCAAAGGCATCCAGTGTGATGACTTCGGTCGCGGTTTTCGTTAGCCAGCCTCGGGCCGTCGAAGGAGGGACGCCGCATTGGATGGCGACATCGATCTTGCCGGTCGATCGAACGAGTTCTCGAAGCCGATGGTCATAGGTGTTTTGCTTGCGCGTCGTTGTGGGCATGTCCTGATTCTTGTGAATCGGGCCGTTGCCGGGAAGAGGTTAATGGCGTTTCACGCGTCTAGGGTGTGGAGAACTCGCGCGGAAAGTGCTGGAATGTCATGACAATCAGCACCGCTGCATAATCCGGTGCAGCAACCCTCCGCAAAGGGGGGTAGCGGGCCGCAAGCCAAATTGGCCGCGCATGAAAAAACCCCTGATTTGCAGGGGTTTGCGAAACAACGCAAGTCTTTGCGTTGTAACAAGATGGGGCTGACAGGAATCGAACCTGCACTCCGTTAAGGAACGGGAGCCTAAATCCCGCGCGTCTGCCAGTTCCGCCACAGCCCCGTGTAATAACTCTTGACCAAGTTTAAGGTTCTCAGGTTCGGTTTGCCAAGTCTAACAGCATGTTCCGTCTTGGGCTTCTTAAGAATCAGGAAAGTTAGCTGGCTTCCAATTCTCGCTCCAACGTGCCGAGAACATCCGAAAGACTCCACTCACGCGAAGATATGGAGAGTGGTCGACTCTCTTCGAGCCAGTTTTCCACCGAATTTTCAGCAGAGACAACCGTACTATGACTCCGCCCCCCAAAATGATCCCCGATGGCACTGTAGGGCGATTGCGTCAATTTTCTCGACAAAAACATCGCCAACATGCGTGGATGACTGACCGTCTTCTTTCGGGATTTTGATTTCAGTTCCTCTGGCTGCAATCCGAAGAAACGACAGACACAGCGTTCGATGTCTGAAAGATGGATCAGCCGGCGGCAATCTTTTTCCAGATCAGAAAGAACAGTACGGGCTGCGTTCAAAGTCAGACGTTGTTCGTTCATCGATTCGGCATGCTGCAAGCAATTGAGTGCCCCTTCCAGCTCCCTGACCGATCGGGAAAAACGAGAGGCGACATAATCCTGAATTTCGGGCGTCAAACCCATTCCCATGCGTCGGGTTTTGGCTTTGACGATTTTCAAACGTGTTTCCTGGCTCGGCGTTTCTAACCGGCAAAGCATTCCTGCCGACAAACGTGATGTCATCTCTTCGCGAGATTTCTCCATCAATCGCGGGTGACGATCAGTCGTAAACACCATCTGCTTGCCAGAATCTTCCAGCTTCTTGATCGTATGGAGAAATTCTTCCTGAAAGACTTTCTTACCGTCCAGAAATTCAATGTCATCCAGTAATAGCAAATCCGCGGAACGCATCTTATGGCGAAACGCGGGGAGCTTTCGTTCGCATAGCGCTTGTGAGAAAAAATTGGCAAACGTCTCTGCCGTCATCCGTAGGACGTTCAATTGGGGAATTCTTTTTCGCACTGACCAGTAGATGCCATCCAACAAGTGAGTTTTCCCGGTCCCCACTCCTCCGTAAATCACCAATGGATTGTATTGTTGGCCGGGATACTCAGAGACACGGGAACAGACTGTGAAAGCCAACTCGTTCTCTGGTCCGACCACAAACTCAGAAAGCAAGCGTCGAGTCTGGCCGGTGAGAGGATCGCGGTCTGTCTGAGCTTTGCGCTGACTGGAGGCGCCAGACTGAGAGGCTGTTCCTGACTCCACCGACAGGGGCAAGGATATTGTCGAGACGCCTTCGGCCGCACTGTTCTCTTGAGCGGGTTTTGCTCGGACTTGAAACTCAAGACCGGCTGACGGACCCCATGCCTGTTTGACGGCACGATGAAGCTGTCGCCCGAACTGTCGCTGAACCCAAGTCTGCTCAAAGGGGCTCGATACGATGATCGTCAACGAGTCTCCAGTGATGAGGAGCTCGAGTTTGGATTCGAACCACAGGTTGTAATTTTGTCGACCAACAAATTCTCGAATGGTATCACGCAACGTGATAATTCGATCTTTGTCATCGGGATCGCACATAATATTGGGCTGCATCTTGCCACCCCCAGCGCATATCGTCTACGCAATTCACATCAGTGAGGTACATAGTTAATCTGTCGTCAGAAAAGAATTTCTGCGAGCAGCAATATGACACATCTGGATTGTTCAGGGACTTTATAAGATAAGAGGTGGGCATTCCCCCCGAGAGGGGAGACACGATCCTCCTGATCTCATCACTCTTTCGTTCACTGGGAACCGATCCTACCGAGACGAACTAGAGAGTCAAACCAAATTCCATTTGAATTTATGGAGTTACTCAAAGCTCTTCACTTTCAATGATGATTCCTCGATTATTCATCGATTTTCAATTATTGAATTTCCCTCTTGGCAAGACGACTGTGTGCGAAACTTGTTGAGAGTGATTCTTACCGATATCCCATCCAGAGTTCTTGCTGCTCCGTCTTTTCGAACCCCCAATTTTCGTAAAGCTTAATGGCAAAATCGTTTCGGGAATCGACGTGAAGAAACACACAGTCGGTTTTTCTATTTCGTAGTTCCCTGAAAATTACATTCAGGAATCGAGCCCCCCACCCTTGATGCCGTTTTTCAGGCTTGATTCCAAAATACTTGAATTCTACCTGATTTGATCGTCGAGATTCGGTCCAGACGGCAACTCCGATCGGTTGATTGTTGTGAAGCAATTGTTGCACATTGATTGATGAAACATCCTCAGATCTTCGATAGTCGGCCAAACGTGTCCCCCAGTCCATCATCGATTGGAGTTCGGGGCAATCTCGCGAATCGTGTCCAATTTCCTGCAGTAATTCCAGGGTGTCGGCGTCATCGATGGAAACATTCACGATTCTCAGAGATTCCCCGGTCTGCGTTTCGTTCGGAGCCGTCGATTGATTGTCGTGAAAGGAGTAAATATAGGTGAAAATCGTCGTCAAAAATGTGAATGGACCGCAATCTTGTTCTGAGTGACCGACGTCCTTCCTTAGAAGCAGAGTAGGTCGTCCTGACTCTTGGTCTCTGACGTGCTCCGCAGACGCAGTGAGAATCTTCTCTGTCGCGTCCCAAGACTCCGCAAGCGGCCAGTCAGCCAAGAGAAAGGCACCCTCACATTTGGGGAGAATCATTCCTGCTAAAATTCGGCGAGGATCCTGATTCTCTGTCAGAATTAGCAATTCTTGCGAAATCGGCACATTGCCACGGAGATCGACCATTCGGGAAAGTTGCGAGATGATCAGTGGAGACGAATTTTGATAAGCGTTCGCATCAAACTCAGACAGATTGAGCAACTGAATTCCCACGAATTACATCCGACAACAACCGGGACGACAAGGTGGTGCGTCTTGCGGCGGGCATGCAGAGGTCATCGGTAAAGAAGCTGAAGCTCGCCCATTGGCGGCACTCAAGTATTTCCCTAATCTCCCCGATCCACAAGCAGGACATTTCGGGAGTTCTTGATTTCGGACCAAGATTTCAGATTGTTGACTGCAAGATTTGCATTGATACTCAAACAGCGGCATGTTCAGCGTCCTCGCCTGTCGGTTGAAGATTTCTTCTCCCACTGCGGAAGATCACTTCCGACCTATCGGATAAAAAATAATGGAGGACTGGTATCTTCTACGCGCTGAGTGGCTGGGTCAACCTTCGGAGACTTACTCTCACAATAAATATCCACCGGTGATTGATGCTTCATTTCCAGAGGAAACGAGGCCGACTCGAACTGAAGATGAGACTCTGGGTAAGTCGGCGAAGTAGCGTTCTGCGCGGAATCGCTCGCCCCATCCACTGTCAGCGTAAAACCGCTGGACATCGAGGAGGGTAATGCCGACTCTTCAAGAGATTGATGAATCGAAAAGACCGCAAACATGAGTGAAGCCACCGCGACCAGAGGAACCAAAGCGTTCGAAAGCGAAACTCTGTTTTTCGGAGAAGCCGTTCGACGTAGGGAAGCCTGGGGCAGAGCTTGAGAAATCGAAGTCCACAACTGAGGAGGATCGCTCGAAACGACTTCTTCAATGGCGACTTGCTGCAAAATTGTGGTGGTCGCGCGAACTCGGTTCCACTGATTGGAACAATCAGGACAGTTTTCCAGATGGCGTCTCAGATCCTGTTCGGTCAGAGCGTCGAGATCGTTGCCAGCACTTAATGCCAGTTCTTGTTTTGCCCGCTTACAATTCATAGTTGTTCTTTAATTCTACTGAAAGATCAAGCATCTTCATCTTGGATTCGTTGTTCCCACAATTTTTGAAACCGCGTGCGTGCTTCTGCCAAACGCCAGCGAATTGTGGCTTCTTTTCGATCCAGGATCGCGGCAATTTCTGAAGTCGAGAAATTTTCCAAGTCTCTCAAAACTAACACCGAACGATAGTTCTCTGGAATCTCGGCAAGAACCGCTTGGACTTCTTCTTGCAGGTTTTGATAGATACGAGGATCCACAACACTCGGGTCGGGCATTTTTTCAGAAGGACTTTCCGAAAAGAGGGCCCAACGTCCACGTCGTTTTTGTTTGCGAAGATAATCCAGGGTGATATTAACGCCGATCCGAAACAACCACGGTCCAAATCGTCGTGACGGATCGAACATTTCCAGCTTGCCGTAAACTCTCAGAAAAGTCTCTTGAGCCAGATCACGAACAATTTCTTCATCGCGAATAAAACGCTTGATGACTCTCATGAGTCGGCGTTCGTAGCGATTGACGAGTTCGCCGAAAGCGGCATTCTCACCCTTACGGGACTCTTCTACGAGACGCGCATCATTAACGCCTTCATACTCCAAGGGAGTAAGAATCGCGCCATCGGGCGTTTGTGATTGATTTTTTCGACCGCGATCAGTCAAGGCTACGGGACTTTCCATCTCCGAAATAGACTGCGTTAACGATTTAAGTTTATCAGTCGGCATGAGATTCAGTAGGTCCAAATTCTGAGGTTTAATGAGATTTCGGGTGTATTCATCCAATTCCTACGAAAGGGACGACTTTCGTGTTGGAAATTATGGACACTTTTTCGGCTCAAATCGAGATTCCGTAAAGCCAGTTAAAATATAATGATACGCAGAGCCAGAGAATGCATCGCGGCTCGATTGGTCTCTGTTCGTAGAACCGTTATTATCGAATGCCTGTAAGCGAGTCGATAGCAGCGCTTGGACGATTTCGATGCATTTCGATTACGAGAAGGTATATCTGGCGATGACCGAATTCCGGACCGAACACGACACCATGGGAGATGTGCAGGTTCCTGCACAAGCCTATTATGGAGCTCAAACACAACGAGCTGTTGACAACTTCCCCATCTCGGGGTGGACACTGCCTCCCGCATTGATCCACGCCCTTGGCCGGATTAAGTGGGCCGCGGCCATCGCCAACCGTGACCTCGATAAACTGACCGGCTCCGGGAAAAATCCTCTCACCGATTATCAGGTCAACTCTTTGATCTCGGCCTGTCGGGAAGTTTCTGAAGGGAAACTCGATGCGGAATTCCCGATTGATGTCTTTCAGACCGGCTCGGGAACGTCGAGCAACATGAACACCAACGAGGTGATTTCAAGCCGAGCCATTGAAATTGATGGCGGAGATCGCTTTGGTGCTGAGAAGCCGATTCATCCCAACGATCATGTCAACATGGGACAGTCCACCAACGACATGTTCCCCACAGCCATCCATGTTGCCGTGGCGAGTGAAATCAAAAACTCCCTGATTCCCGCCTTGCAGAAATTTGCCGAGATACTCAAGCAAAAAGCGGCTGACTGGGATCAAGTCATCAAAATCGGCCGTACACATTTGGCCGATGCAACACCCCTGCGACTCGGCCAAGAGTTCAGTGGTTTTGCCCGGCAACTGGAACTTTCAGTCGAAAGAGCCGAGCGAGCCATGCATGCGGTCTTAGAATTACCGGCAGGTGGAACGGCCGTCGGCTCGGGAATCAACACTCACCCCGAATTTGGAAAACGAGTCGCCGCTCATCTCGTGGAACAGACCGGCATTCCGTTTATTGAAGCCGTCAATCATTTTGAAGCCAACGCCCAACGAGATGGTCTGGTGGACTGTCACAGTCAATTGAAAACAATTGCCTCGACGTTGTTTAACGTGGCCAACAATATTCGCTGGCTCAGTTCGGGACCGCGCTGCGGTTTCAACGAAGTCGTACTTCCCGACCGTCAACCGGGATCGTCCATCATGCCGGGCAAAGTGAATCCCGTCATGTGCGAAAGCATGGTTCAGGTGACGGCTAAGGTGATGGGGAATGACGCAGCGATGGCAATCGCTGGGTCAGGTGGTGGACAGTTCCAACTCAATATTATGATGCCCATGATGGGACACACGACTCTCGAAAGTATCATGTTGCTGGCAAATTGTTCTGACGCGTTCGTCGAATTCTGTGCAATCGACATGAAAGCCAATGAAGTCGCCTGCGAAGCGGCTGTCGAGAAATCATTGTCGATGGTGACCAGCTTGAATCCACATATTGGCTACGAAAAAGCCGCTGCACTCGCGAAAGAAGCCTTCAAATCAGGGAAGACCATTCGCGAACTCTGTCGGGAGAAAGAAATTCTTCCTGAAGAAGAGTTGCAGACGGCACTCGATCCGTATCGAATGACAGAACCGCAAGGTTGATTCGATCTCACATTTGTTGAGTCCACACATCCTCCATGTTACAGGAACAATTGATATGTCACAAAATCGTCGCGATTTTCTCACCCAATCTGCCGCAGTGGCGGGATTAGCGGTGCTCGGTTCAACGTCCATTGCCTCTGCCGCGGCCAAAAAACCCTGGTTTGAAATCTCTCTCGCACAGTGGTCACTTCACAAAGCGCTGCGAGCGGGAAAGCTCGACAACCTCGATTATGCTCGTGTCACCAAAGAAGAGTTTGGTATCTCGGGTGTTGAATACGTCAATCAGTTCTTCAAAGACAAAGCGACCGATGAAAAGTATCTCGGCGAGATGAAGAAGCGTGCCAGCGATTACGGCGTGACAAGCTTGCTGATTATGTGCGACGGAGAAGGCAACCTTGGTGACCCGGATGACAAGAAGAGAACTCAGGCGGTCGAGAACCATTACAAGTGGGTCGATGCTGCCAAATTTCTGGGATGTCATTCGATTCGAGTGAATGCCGGCAGTCGCGGAACCTACGAAGAGCAAATGAAGCTGGCTGCGGACGGATTGTCACGACTAACGGCTTATGGTGCCAAGCAAGACATCAACGTCATCGTCGAAAATCATGGTGGACTCTCTTCCGACGGTGAGTGGCTGGCCGGTGTGATGAAGAAAGTCGGACACGACCACTGCGGTACATTGCCGGACTTCGGAAACTTCTTCATCAATCGCGGCAAGAACTCCGTCGAATGGTTTAGCAATTACGAGGGAACGAAATTGCTCATGCCGTATGCGAAAGGTGTGTCAGCTAAAACACACGAGTTCAGCGAGCACTATCCATTGTCGACGTTCCAGACTCGTTATCAAGAGAAAGGCGTCATCATTGAAACCGATTACATGAAGATCATGCAAATCGTCAAGGACGCCAACTACACTGGTTTTGTTGGTATCGAGTACGAAGGCAGTGAGTTAGACGAATACGCCGGAATTCGTCGCAGCAAAAAACTGCTCGAAGATGTTCGCGAAAAGCTGGGATGATTTG
The DNA here is from genome assembly GCA_029243145.1 of Planctomycetaceae bacterium. GTDB lineage: Bacteria > Planctomycetota > Planctomycetia > Planctomycetales > Planctomycetaceae > JABURQ01. Next base: position 16,351 of record JAQWSQ010000034.1, read on the forward strand.
AATTCGTTGATAATATCTCCAAGCACCGGCCGCTATGGCCGGTGCTTTTTTTGTAGCGTGGTGTACTCAAGATTTATTTTCTATCATGTCCTGCCAACGCCTTTATTGAAAACTCACCATGACTGATACTGCCGAACAACTTCTCGAACAGGCCCGCAATGTCTACTTGGGAACCAACGGACCGCGGGACGTCGAATCCGCTTTCGATCTTTGCCGACAATCTCACGAACAAGGAAACTTCGAAGCGACTCGGTTGTTGGGGACATTCTATGAAGACGGCATTGGTGTTGCCGAAGACACCAACCGTGCTCTGGAACTTTACAAAGAGGCCGTCGAGGGAGGATTTGGCCATGCTTTCTACAACATGGGTAATCTGTTTTTCAAACAACAGGATATCAAATCCGCCCTCGATCACTGGGCGCATGGTGCCGAATGTGGCGATGCCTATTGTGTCGTGAGCCTGGGGCTTTGTTTTGAAGAAGGCCGCGTCGTCGAACAGGATCTCAAAGAGGCGATTCGACTTTACGAACACGCCGCCAACGCGGAAAACTCCGAAGGACAAATCCGCCTGGCGATCTGCTATCGCGACGGCCTCGGTGTCGATGCGGATTCCGTCAAAATGAACGAGTTGTTGGAAGCCGCCAAGACACAAGACCATCCCTTTGCCTGGTACGAACTCGGGCGACAAAAACTCACCGGCGATGAATCGGCTGCTGAAGTCGTGCAAAGCCCGGCCATGCCCTATTTTGAAAAGGCGGCAGAATTGGGGCAGATCGAAGCGATGGAAGTGTGTGGTGAAGTTCTCTGCATGGGGCACAGTCCCGATTACAAAAGAGGAGTCCCCTTTCTTGAATCAGCCGTATCAGCCGAAAGCCCCCGCGCGAAATACATTCTGGCGATCTTGTTGGCTAGCGGAAAAGGCGTTCCGGTCGATTTGCAAAGAGCCTACGACCTCTGCGAACAATCCGCGACAGTTGGCGAAGCTAACGCGATGCGTATGCTCGGCTTGATGTACGAACGGGGAGATAGCGTCCAATCTGATCTCGACACGGCCAAACAATGGTATCAACGCGCGGCAGATGAAGTCGCTCGACAGAGACTTGCCGAGATGGGGTAAGAGTTCTTGAAAATAACAGGAACGAGATCGTAGATTGAGATCACTATGATCGACCTCCTCACCCCGCACCTCCTACTCCAGCGGAGTGTCCAGCTACAAATTCACTCCACAAACGGTGGAGTTTCGAGTTCGTCGCGGGCTCTCAAGAGTTTTTCCAGCGAGATCGGTCGGCTACCCGTTTGAATTGGTAGAGGTTTTGGCTCTTCCTGCGATGCCGAAATTGGCATAGGAGTGATTTCAGGAGCAGTGATCGGGAATGGTTGAGCTTCACGGGTGTCTTGTTCAAAGCTGGCCGGTTGAATCACTGCCGATTGGCTGGGAGTTTCTTGCTTCGCCGCTGGTAGAGGTAAGAGATCAGGTGATTGACTCAATCCTGTGGGCGGGATGATGTTGATTTCCTGCGTCGCCGAGAAGGAGCGACCATCGGGAGTGGTGTAACGGGCCAACAGGACGACCTGTTTGGATTGAGGCGTTCGCTGCCACGGTGCCGTCAACTGATAGCCTTGTCCGAGAAAGCCGTCATGCCACTTGTCGGCAGACTGCTCCAATGGAATCGTCCATTCTCCCAACCTGCGGTTGGCTTCTGGAAGCGATGGATCAATGGCTTCCACTTCGATGCGACCTTCCAGTTTGACCACTTCACCCATACTGTCCAGTGGAGCAATCACGACATTCAGAACGTCATCCCCCGGCTTGCCATCTTCATTGAGCGCACCGGTGAGCCGTTTGTTGATCTCAATCGATTCAATGCGGGCCAGACGGCTGGTGACTTCTGGGCTCGAACCGGCCAATTGCCGTTGAAGATGAGTGATCTCCCGCTCGGTCGTTGCGAGTCGGCGTTCTGACGATTGGAGCTGGTTGTTGAGGGCTCGCAGTTCGGCATCTTTGGAGCGGAGATTCGCTTCAAGCTGATCGACATCTCCACTGGCGCAACCCAAGAGCGGGAGTGCTCCGGTGGTCAGAATAAGGAGAATGACGTTTCGCATCAGTGGTCGTCCTTGACCGATGATTATCGTAAGTCTTTGTGGCCGGTGAAACCGGTCCTACACTTGCTGTTTAATCCCAACGGCAGACAAGTCGACCGTGACACCAAACTAATTCAATTATGGAGTTTGACCTGGATCGAGGTGTTCGAGAACCTGGTCAATCAGGTTGTACTCTTGGGCTTCTGCAGCCGTCATGAAGTTGTCACGATCGGTGTCCTCTTCGATTTTCTGCAGCGAATGTCCGGTATGCTTGAAGTAAATTTCATTCATGCGTTGCTTCACACGCAGAACTTCTTTGGCGTGGATTTCGAGTTCGGTGGCTGTTCCTTCCATGCCGGCGAGTGGTTGATGAATCATGATTCGGCTGTTCGGAAGAGCGTTCCGTTTTCCGGGGGCGCCCGCGGTCAACAAGACAGACCCCATACTGGCAGCCTGGCCGATGCAATAGGTGGCCACATCGCAACTGATGTATTGCATGGTGTCGTAAATTGCCATGCCGGCTGTAATCGAGCCACCTGGCGAATTGATGTAAAAATGAATGTCGGCTTCGGCATCTTCAAATTGAAGAAACAGAAGTTGCGCGACAATGCTATTAGAAACCTCGTCGTTTACCTGGCTGCCGAGGATCACGATTCGATCGCTGAGCAGTCGGCTATAAATATCCATCGCCCGCTCATCGCGGCCGTTTTTTTGAATTACAAATGGGACAAGTGCGGTCATGATACTATTCCGTAGTTTGTGCAGATTGCCTAAAAATCCGTCTGCCGGACACATTCGATCATGGTCCAGCAGTAGTTAGCACACGAATCAGCTCCGATCAATAGGAATCGATTCGTGGCACGAAGTCACTCACCCTCTTTTTTGGGAGGTTTGATCAGTACTTCGTCAACGAGACCGTATTCAACGCCTTGAATTGCCGTCATGTAGTGGTCACGCTCGGTGTCTTTAGCGACTCGTTCGATGGGTTGGCCGGTGTGGTCTGCCAAAATTTCATTGAGCAACTCTCGAGTTGCGATGATGTCTTTGGCCTGAATTTCAATGTCAGACACCTGACCGCCGACCTGTCCGTACGGTTGGTGAATCATGATCTTCGAGTGTTTGAGAGCGAATCGCTTCCCCTTCTCTCCACCCGCGACGAGGATGGCACCACCACTCGCAGCCAATCCGACACAATAGGTTGCCACTTTGCAGTCGAGGAACTGCATTGTGTCATAAATGGCGAGAGTCGAAGTAACCGATCCGCCGGGAGAATTGATGTAAAAGTGAATGTCTTGGTGCCGGTTTTCTGATTGCAGATAAAGCAATTTCATCAGGATCAGATTGGCTGAGGCGTCATTGATGACACCATCCAGAAAGACAATACGGTTTTCCAGAAGCAGGTCGCCAATACCCATCTGACGTTGACGAGCAACGTCTCTCCCTCTTGAGATTTGCGGGTTGCTCGGCATTTGTGCAAACGAATCAAACATAGTGAATCTTTCTTGGAGCGTATGCAGGTTTGTGCTAGTGGGATAGCTCATTATATGGCATGAAGTCAACCCTGTGAAAAAGATTGAGTATGTCTGCCGCAGGTTTCCTGAAACACCAATGAAAAAGCGGGGTCCGAGAGACCCCGCCTGGTCATATCAATTCTTTTTGATTTACTCTTCTGATTTCTCGACTTCTGGCTCTTCTTCATCAGTTTGAGCCGAGGTCACAGATTGACAAAGAGAGTAGCGAACCGCTTCAACATTGTCGGATTCGCTGTCATCTTCTGTTGGAACATCTTTAAACTCAGCCTGATCGAGAACGATGTCAACGGCCTTCCGTTCGCGGATTTGAGCTTCGAGATTGTCAATCATACCAGACTTCTGTAGACGGGCACGCACGCGACGAGGATTTTCGCCCGATTGCATCGCCATCATGAAGATTTCTGATTCGATATCACTGGGCGTCACTTCGATCTCTTCCGCTTCCGCAATTTTGTCGAGGACGAAGTGTTCTTTCAGAGCTTGACGAGTTTCGGAGACGGCTTTTTGACGCATTTCATTTTCGCGGCTGCGAACTTGTTGTGTCGTGTAACCCGCCTGCTGCATCTCGAGCATTTCGCGTCGCAGGGCGTTGTCGGTTTGGTTGAGGACCAATTTCTCGGGGAGATCCCAATCCGCCGATGCGGTGATCTGTTCAAGAACCTGTTTACGCGCCGACTGTCGTTGCTCGTGTTTGAGTTGACGATCGAGTGAATCCTTGATCGCTTCGCGAAGATCGTCGGCAGATTCCATCTCGATGCGTTCGAGGAAGTCGCTATCGAGTTCGGGAAGTTTCATCATTTTGACTTCGAGGACTTCCAAGTTCAAAGTGATTTCTTCGCCACGCATTTCGATGTTGGCAGATTCGTTGCTGATGGTCGCGGATGTTGAAACTTTGTCGCCTTTGGCCGTACCAACAATGATCTTGTCGAAACCTTCGAGCTCTGCATCTTCGAATCGTAGAGTAGGTTTCACGCGGATATAGAACTCATCGATTTCGCGGGTCGTTTTACCGCCGTGTTCGGCGGTCAGTTTCAGACCGACATAGTCGTCGGCTTCCGCAGCTCCGTCACGATCTTCGAATGAAGCATACTGTGACAGATAGCGTTCCAGTGATTTTTCGATTTCCGCGTCGTCAATCTCTTTGCTCGGACGATCAAGTTTCAAGCCGCTGTAATCGGGCAGATCGAATTCTGGTCGTACTTCCACGTCAAACTCGAAAGAGAAATCGCCATCCTCAGGGAGATCGAGTGTTTCCAGATCGAGATCGGGCTGATCAATAGGGTCGAGATCGTGCTTTTCGGAAATCTGTTCGAGACTTTCGAGCAAAATATCCTGCTTGACCTGATCACCGAGTTCTTTACGAAATCGTTTTTGAATCAGTTGAGTGGGAACCATTCCTGGTCGAAAGCCGGGAACGTCGGCTTCTCCACGAAACTTTTCGGTCGTTTGCTCGAAGTGGTGGTCGATGTCTTTTCGAGGAACAATCACTTTGACGTGCTTGCGACAAGGGCCCGATTGATCGATTGTCACATCAAGTGACATTTCGTAGATTTCCGGCACTTCGACCGCAGCTACGGCATCGCCGATGTCGGGGACATCAAGTTGTTCTTCTGGTGTGTCAGTCATAACTGTCCTTCTGGAGCCGAGCAGGTTTCGATACCGTTTTGGCACTCATGAAATGAGCCGTTTGCCTCGTATCCGATACAAGCCAATCGTTTTCGATGGCGGGGCGAAGGCTACGGCTCTCGTCGTGTTTGTGTCTGCATCTTGCAGATTTTTGAAAGGTCTCTCCAAAGTGTCAATTCAACAGCCTTTCTCCCGATGTTCGGGGGACTGCCAACGTCGTCGAAAGGTAATTTGTTGGATCGGTTTTAAGGAGAAAAAGAGCGGGTGAGGGGAGTCGAACCCCCGGCCTTCTGGATGGCAACCAGACGCTCTAGCCACTGAGCTACACCCGCATAAGCGGCATTCCTGCCGACGACAAATAGAATAGTCGGCATGGTTTGCGTTCGTCAAGCGACCGCCAGCACGATTTAAGAGGAAAATGGCCTCCTGACAATATCTATCGGAACGACCATAATGATAGAGTGAAGTTCATTGACCTCGGTTCGGGGAAATTCCATGTTGAAAAAGCCATTTCCAGAAAAGTTTGATCTGCTCAATCAACCGGAGCGGAGATAGCTGGGCTTTCTCAGGCATTCCGGTTGCCCGTTCTGCAAACAAACCCTCAGCGATGTGGCTGCAGCCCGTGAAGAGATTGAGTCGGTCGGGGTACAGATTGTACTCGTCCACATGATGGATGATTTGGCTCAGGCGGAGGGCTTCTTCGCCCGTTATGGCCTGGATGAGCTGGAAACTCTCTCAGATCCTGATCAGGAACTTTATGCGTTGCTCGGTATCAGAAGAGGACGACCGAGCCAGTATCTGGGGCCAGGTGTCTGGCTCAAAGGAGCCGTCTGTACGCTGTGGGAAGGACATTCACCCGGTATGCCCCAGGGAGATGTCTCGCAATTGGGGGGTGTCGTCCTCATTGAAGATGGAGAGGTGTTGAAATCACACCTCTGCAATACATCCGCTGATCGTCCCGATTATGTGGAGTTGGCAAAAGTGGATTAGATCAGACTGGTCACGGGGTGCTACTAAGGCCGTGAAGCGGCTTTGACTTCCTCATACAGAAAGAAGATCACTTTCTGACCCGACTTCAAAGCGGTTCCAGCGACTGGTTCCTGTTTGGCGACTTTGAAGACCAGTTCTTCCTCAGGAGCCGGCCCCGATTTACGGAATTCGACTTCAAATCCTCGATCCTGAAACAGTTTTTGCACTTCTTTCCAAGGGTAATTGACCACTTGTGGCATGGTCAGTTGTTTCGGTTGGCCAGCGATGGGAGCTTGTGGTTGAGGACGCGGTTGTGGTTGGACTCCCGGCGGAGCTTGCCCCGGTCCCATTCCTGGTCCACTTTGCGCTTGCTTAATCTCTTTGTAACCGTTGAGAACCTTGGAGATTTCGAAAGGATTTCCTCGGCCGAATATCTTTGAAACAAACACATTCTCGTTATCCTTGAGATCCTTAAAGCTATAGACAGTCTCGGTTGTTCCCGGTGGATTGATCAACTTCACCGCGACTGGGAGATATCTCTTTCGATCTAAAATTACTTCCGCTTCGCGCCAGTTTGCCGCATCCTGTTTTCGTTTCGGCAAGACTTTCAGCCAGACCATTTTTTGATCGGTTTGTGGAAGAAGCTCAAAGTGATAGCGTTCAATAGCCTTGTCGGCCGGTAATCCGAACAGGAACGGCAGAGGACCGTCCATGATGTTGATCCCCTGATCGCCTGCAGGAATATTGTGAACTTGATACTGTTTTTGAGCCACAATCGCTTGTGCGATACGTTTGCCGTCACAAATCCAGATTTCAGGAATATCGCTTTGGAGCGAGTAAGGTTTACCTTGTTTATTCAGCTTTTGACTCTTCGCACCTGCCGGGATGTTCACTTCCTCGATGTCAATTCGTCCTTTGTCGGGAGCTTCATAATAGAAAGAACCATCAGCTCGTTTTTCGACCTGAAAGACAGAGTCGTAAACAAATCTGCGATGAGTTCCTGACAGCTTTTTATAGACTTTGGTCGTTTGCTCCCAGTCCTTCAGGATCTGCCATAATTTGGGATCGACCTGCTGGCTCGCAACGGGAGCCAGTCCCTCATTGAATTGTTGATTTCGTTGCACATCGGAATCCCGGATCTCCAAAGTGCCGGGTTGGCCCGAGGAAATTCGGGGTAAACAGAGCATCATGAGGGCGAAGATCGAGAACAAAGCGCAGTTGCGCAATTTTGTCAGAATGATCACAGGCGGCATCCTTCCCGCTGAATGTGGTCTCAGCAAGCGTGTCAATCAGGCAGTAAGTTGTTACATAATAACCGATTGCGTCATGCTTCACGGTTAGGCGGCGAATTCTAGCAACAGTTCCAGATACTGCATAGGGAGATTTGAGTGGGGGAAATTCCCGATTGCCGACTACTATTAGATATCATCTTGCCTATTCGGAACCATCCGTAAGGAAAGACGAGTTCGTTTTTAGTCTCGCTGCGATATTATAAGATCATTCCATGAAAAGAGTTACGTCAAAAATGGTATCTCGGGGGTTGTTTCTGACCCTTCAAATGCGGTAATTTCAATAGGTTTGTCCTGACGATAAACGAAGCAGGGCTGTCGGTTTTTAACCATCGGAGAGAGTATGACCGGACAATTGTGTAAACGGATCTCAATCAGGCAGTTGATTCAATTGGCTTTGCTGCCTGCTTTGATTGTCTCATGGTCCGCACTCGCACCGGCACTCCAAAAAGATTCTCAATCGACAACCGACGAAACAACTTCTGTTCTCGACAAGGAACTCCCTGAATCCATTGAAGACCTGAGAGCTCTTGAAGAGCAGGTTCAGAAACATCGCGAGAGTATGATGAACGCCACAGTGGCGGTTGTGATCGGAAATTCTCAAGGAAGTGGAGTGGTCATCAGTAAGGATGGCTACATTCTGACCGCCGCACATGTCATTGGTAGACGAGGGCAAGCCGCCAATGTTTGGTTTCCCGATGGAACGCTCGCACGGGCTGAAACCTTAGGAACAGATCACGAATCCGACGCGGGAATTCTTCGGATTGTCGAAGAGGGAGAATGGCCATTCTGCCCAATGGCGGCGTCTGATTCTTATAAAGTTGGTGACTGGTGCATTGCCACCGGTCACCCCGGTGGTCGTCGTGAAGGCCGGCCTCCCGTCATTCGCATCGGTCGAGTCAATAATGTCACTCCCGCCATGATCCGTACTGATGCGACTCTTGTCGGTGGTGACTCTGGCGGGCCGCTTTTTGATTTTAAGGGAAGCGTCATTGGCGTCAATAGCCGCATCGGTGTCTCCACTTCCTGGAATCTTCATGTTCCGGTCGGTATCTATGAAAAAAATTGGGACAGTCTCTCTTCACCTGCCGGTTTTCTCGGAGTGGGTGGCGATCCCTACAATCGCAATGGGCCTTGTATAATCACCTCGGTTTCATCCGATTCTCCAGCCGTTAAAGCCGGTGTTCGAGTTCGCGATATCATTAAGAAATTCGACGACAAACCGATCAAGAACTTTCGAGAACTGGTGGACGTGGTTTCTCAGTACGCTCCCAATAAAGCCATCAAAGTTGAAATTGTCCGAAACAACAGAACGATCGAGTTGGAAGTGACCTTGGCGAGAAAGGATCCCTATCGAGGGGTTCGCTAACGCCCGACGTGCCATTCAAAGACGTATTCATGAAAACTCAATTGGAGTAATGCAATATGACCCAACACCTCTCCCAACTGTCAAAATGTTTTGATCGTTTTCTTTTACCGGCAATACTGGTGGTGTCTCTCCTTGCTTTGAGCCCGACTGTTGCGCCGGCCAAAGATCTCGATGTGGAACTACAAATGGGGGGGCAAAAGCTGCGTGCGGCCTTTCAGCCAGTGGTGACTGAAGCTCGTAAATCGACAGTGGAAATCTGGTGCGGTAGCAAGCATGTTGCGATGGGAGTGGTTCTCGATAATGAAGGTCACATTCTGACCAAAGCGAGCGAGCTTCAGTCAAATATCACCTGTCGTTTCTTCGACGAAACCGAAACCCGCGCCAAACTTCTGGCAGCCGACCGCGAATACGACTTGGCTTTGCTCGAAGTCAAACATGACAAGCTGATACCCATCCAGTGGGCGGACGAGGATCTCGCCGACATTGGTCGATGGGTGGTCACAACCGGGATTGAAGAGTCACCCATAGCAATTGGAATGTCGAGTGTGCGGTCGATCGATATCCCAAAAGTGCGTGGAAAGGCGTGGTTGGGAGTTGTCATGGATGTCGCCATCGACCGGCCTAAAATTCAATCGATCCGCCCTTTCAGCAGTGCCTCACGATCGGGATTACGAACCGGGGATGTGATCCTACAAATCTCGGATAAAGTTGTGGAATCTCGCGACCACATGATTTCAGCGTTGTCGAAGTTTACGCCAGGTGATTCGTTATTCGTGAGGGTTTTGAGAGGTAGTGATTACAAGAATTTCCAAATCACTCTCGATAAGCATGGCAAAGACGCGTTTCACCGGCAGGAGATTCAGAATCGGATGGGGGCGAAGTTGAGTAACCGCAGGGCGGGTTTTACCGGAGTGATGCAGCACAGTTCTGTCATGTCGTCCCACAACTG
>JAQWSQ010000035.1 GCA_029243145.1 Planctomycetaceae bacterium
GGGCGAAGGGACGGCCTCGGGAGCCATGATCGAAGCGGGAAAATTCACTATACCGGCTAATAAGGGACTTCCACCGGGTGAGTATATTGTGCGTATCAGTGCCTCGAATTCGGACGCAGAACAGGTCGAAATGCCAGGCGAATCCAACAAAATTGCCGAGGAATTGATTCCTCCCGAATATAACGTCGAGAGCGATGTGAAATTTACTGTAAGCTTAGAAGGTGAAAATATCTTTACTCTCGATATTGAATCCTAACAGCCCGTTGAAAAACTTGATCCTGCTACGAATGGAGTTTTGAACCGTGGAACTTCGTTTCTGAACAGACTACCAAGTGATATTTCCATATTTTTTTCGTCACTTTTTTCAGGAGACGTCTTATGTTGAAAGATCAGATATCCCGAAAACGCGGATTTACATTGATCGAACTGTTAGTTGTGATTGCGATTATCGCAGTTCTCGTGGCGTTGTTACTGCCCGCGGTGCAACAGGCGAGAGAAGCCGCTCGACGCAGTTCTTGCAAAAATAACCTCAAGCAACTCGGCTTGGCGATGCAGAATTATCATGATGTCTATACCGTTTTTCCGCGTGGTAATTACTCTTGTTGTTGGGGGACCTGGCAAGTCGCCATACTTCCCTACATCGAAAAATCGGCTGAATTCAAAATTTATCAGAACTCAGGAGGAAACGACGCGACCGGTCCTCGATATGGTGCCGGCGTGAACTTACAGGTCACTACGCAACGCTACAATGTTTTGAGTTGTCCCAGCGATTCGGGTAACCGACCCTTTGCGAGCATCACCAACCACAATTATTCGGTGAATTACGGAAACACCAGCTATACGCAAGGGACTTTGAACGGAGAGACATTTCTCGGAGCCCCGTTTGGAGCAAGAGAGTGCTATGGCATGGCAGATGCCTTGGATGGGACATCGAACACGCTGTTAATGGCGGAAGTCCTGCAAGGTCAGGGGCGTGATTTACGAGGCTTTGGCTGGTGGGGCGATGCCAGTCAGTTCAGTACTTATCTGGGACCAAACTCCAATTTGCCCGACCGGATTTATTCTGCTTACTACTGCAACAATCAGCCGATTAAGAATCTTCCCTGTGCTGTTTCGACGACCGCTAATCCCACCATGTTTGGCTCACGAAGTAGACATGTTGGCGGAGTACAAGTCTTGTTGATGGATGGTTCGGTTCGATTCGTTTCCGAGAACGTTGATCTCGACACTTGGCGGGCCATCAGCACAACCAAAGGTGGCGAAGTGGTTTCTGCGTTCTAAAGTTAGATCGCGTACAATTTCACCGTAGTGGTCAAGTTGTTTCAGGCGTTGCACGTCATCAATGAAGTGATCGGTGCGCTGGGTCAGCGTAGAAAGCGAGCGTATCGTTCAAGAGGTTGGCTCACAAAAGTGGTGTTCTGACTGCACTGTCTGATCTGTCTGATCAACGAAACGGGGGATCGATTCGATCATCGTTCAAGTTGATCAGGTTGAGCAGTTGGTACAGAGTGCTGGGAAATTTTGGAGTCGCATCAAGTTCGTTATTGATGATGCAGAGATTTTCTCCACCACCAATCAAATACCTTTTGACGCGTTCGAGAACTTCACCGTCACTGACCGGATTATCATTCAATAATCCAAACTTATTGCGTGAGAACTCTTTCCAGCAAGTCTGGCCAGTCAGATGTTGCATGTACTTGTCACGACAGAATTTGGGCCAGTGTTGGTCGCACCATTCACGTAATGCGGCTTCACCCACATCACGACCATGTTTTTGACTTTCAATCCATTTGTGTTTTTCTGCTTCACGAATGGCTTCGTGATGCACACTTTGGACAGAGTCATCTTCGTAGCGTAAATCAGTCATCAGTGTGGAAGACCTCATCACGTGGATTGCTCCCGTGTGGACCTGCGACTGTTGACTGATAATTCCGGGGAGCACGACCGGGTCAGACAGTAGCAGGGTCAGGATGCTTCATGGTCGTTGCCTCACTTGATAGGCCCAGAGTCTGCAACGATCAATCTGTATTTATTTTTATAAACCGCTCTGGCAGCCGTGGCAATACGATTTTGCGCACAATTTTCTTAAACGGGAACATCGGCAGAAATCAGACCACTTAATTCGACCAGCAAACGCTCCATTCTCATGCGATTGGGGATGGTCGAACGGCCCTTCAAATCGCCATCAGCGGCCATCAATCGTGCGAGAATCTTTTCGGCGTTCGGGCGACCGATTCTTCTCAGGTATCGACCGGAAGGATCAATGGCTTGCGGGAAAACTTTGGCATTTCGGAGAGATTCTCCCAGCGGAGTTCCTTGTCGGGCCCACTCGGTTGCCAGAACGTACTTACGGTACACAAAGTTAATACCACCAAGGAGTTTGAGTGGGTGTTCGCCCGCATCGAGCAGGTTGTCTAGTAGTTCGAGCGATTCCCCCAAGCGGCCATCTCGGAGGGCGTCTATCATTTTCCAGGTCGTCTCGACTTTCCAGCCACCCACCAGCGCACGAACGTCCTCCTGTTCGATACGATCTCGCTCTCCAATGTAGCTGGAGAGTTTGTTGAGTTCTTGCTCGATCAGTCCCAGATTATTGCCGACCAGTTCCTCGATGAGAGAGGCCGATTCTCTCGCAATATTTTTTCCGAACTTTTCTTTCGTCAGTTGAGACATCCAACTATGTAATTCTCGCCCTTTGAGATCATCACAGACAATCGTCAGTCCCACTTTGAGAACCGCTTTGGCGAGCTTGGTGCTTTTGTTCCAGGTCTTCACATCGAGGACCAGAACCGACTTCTTAGCAGGCTTCTCGATGTGTTTTTCGAGTTGTTTGCGATAGTTCTTGACGAAATCGTCGGCCTCCTCCACGATCACCAAGCGTTGCTCGCCGAACATGGAAATCATCGATAATTCGTCGAGAACATCGCTGAGAACGGTCTCTTTGCCGGCAAAGACCATCGGCTCGGCTTCTTCCCCTCCCAAAACCAATGCGGCCAGAGTTTTCAGGGAAGCACGTTTGAGGAAGCGTTGTGATCCTGTGAGTGCCACCAATGGACCGGTGGCGAATTCGTCCGGTTTGGCGAGAAATCGGCTGGCATGCGTGGTCACGGGGAATCCTTCTTGACCGTCGTCGGTAACATCTCCTACAGTTCTCGATTATTAGACCCCGCCCGCCTTCAGAATGCGAGTCCGTTGTGACGGATCAACCGGTAAAATCCAAGAGTACGCCGGCTCTCTATTTCTGTCCGGGGGAGACGTACCCCATTTCGCCAGCCGTTCATTACGCACGATTGGCGGCCTTCTATCCGAAGTGTCGAAATTGTCCCCTTCGTCATCACGAAGGTCATCTTCCTCCCGAGACAGTACAGCTCGATGTGAACGCGCACGAGGAGCGAGAGACATTGGTGACATCCGCTGGCTTGCGTGGTGTCTACCTCAATGAGATCAATCGGTTTCATGCCTCGGCACTCACCAATGCGTATGTCACGTTACTGATGCAGGGGCTTTTTTCATCCGCTCCGACCGGTCAACCAACTTTAGTGATTGGATATCAGGAGCATCCTGCCGCTCCCGATTTGATGATCGGTGTGGTGAATGCGTTGCGTGCGAGTGGTGTTTCGATTGTCGATCTCGGTTTGACGGTGGCACCAGAACTTTCATTCGCCATTCGACAACTTGAAGCAACAGGAGGAATTCTTGTCACGGGAGCAGGCAGCGATACTTCGTGGATTGGATTCGACTTTCTGTCTGGTGATGGGCGAACGATTGTCGATGCAGAGCTTCTGACCCAGATTGAGTCGGCTCAATCACAGCCGACATTTCGACTGGCTCACGCGAATGGACATTATCGAACATGGGATGTGTTGGAGGATTACCAAGCGTCGCTGAATAGCTTGTTCCATGCATTGCGTCCATTGAGGGTGGGCTTCGCGTCTCCTTTGAAGCGTGTGAATGAACTGGCGGCACGATTGTTCGCCCCGTTGCCATGCACGTTGGATTTGTTGCCCTTGCCGCATCGCAAACGCGATCTTGAATCTTCTGAAGATCGTGACGTGACGAAGCTGGGCGAGTTTGTCGTTTCAAGGTCTTTGCATCTGGGGATCCTGATTGATGACGACGGACGGCAATGTGCCCTCGTCAATGACGAAGGCCGACTCGTTCCCAGAGAACAATGGGAGACTTGGCTGTTGGAAGCCTTTGAACATTTTTCGAATCAAGGACAATCAACTCTTCCTGATGGAGAGGCTTTCTTCGACACCGATGCGCTGTTGACGTTGGCTGTTGTGCTGTCGGAGATGAGCCGGTCGGATGCCCAACTCAGCGAACATTTGTGGGTCGGGTGACAGAATTATTCACTCAGCCGTGGGCAGTTTGACAATCACGCTGATGCCGATGCAGGCGAGCAGACCGACCATCATCTTCGGCCACAATGATAAGCCGGAGAAGGCAATTGTCAGTCCGACGGCAACAGCCACAAACAAGATTGCTTTGAGTTTGATGTGTCGACGGAGACCACCTTTGATTTGCCAGTCTTGGAGAATCGGGCCGAACCAACGAGAACGCATTAGCTTCGCATGGAGTTTAGGTGAAGTGCGGAGCAAAAAATAACTGGTGAGGAGCAGGAACGGTGTGGCCGGTAATCCCGGCAAGAGCGCGCCGAGAATTCCTAGCGTAAAAAACACGCTTGCCCCAGCCAGATAACAGATTCGTTTCAGGCCACGTACCACTCTTGGTGGCTGAGTCACTTCGGGGCTTGCCGATTCGAGGACATCCTGCTCCACCGGCATTCGATTGATGCCGATGGAGGAAGGCGAATCAGAAAATTTGTCAGCCGGTTTGATCATTGAGAAAGCGGTTTGATGTGGAAAGTCTATGAATGAACCGTTGATGAGTTTAGCGATTAACAGAGTTCGCGAACAGGTCGCATCAATGATGCCTTACACACCTGGGTAGATGGCCGCCGCGATCAGAACCACGATCAAACCCGTGACGGCCATCACTGCGGAAAGCGGCGTGATGTATTTGAGACCTTCTTTTTCGGTCATGCCGCTCATGCGTGTAATCACCCAGAACCCGCTATCGTTCATCCAGGCAATCGGTTTGGAACCACAGCCGATTGCCAATGCGATATAAACCGGATGGACACCGAGAACCCCTTCGCCCACCAGTGGAGCGAACAGACCGACCGTTGTGATCATGGACACGGTCGAGGAACCTTGTGCTGTGCGGATTGCCGTCGTGATGAGAAATGCCAGAGTGAGAATCAATGTGGGGGAGTGCAACGGCAACTCTTGCACGAGTGAGGCGACGCCCGTCATTTTGAGCATCTGTCCAAAAGCGCCACCTGCTGAAGTGATCAGAATAATGACTCCCGCCCCGGCGAGAGACGATTGCATGGAGGCTGAAAATTCATCCTTGGTGAGGTCCGATTGCTTAATCAATAATCCGATGGCGATCATGGCTGAAATAACCAACGCGATATTTTTATCAGACAGTGTTTGCAGGACCGTCATGAGTGTCGGGTCGAGACCGGTCAAGAATGGCTTCAAAATCGTGAACCCGCCGATCAGGAACACCGGAAGCAAAATTGGTAACAACGAAAGTCCCAGAGGCGGCAACGTGGACGTATCTCGTGTGGAGAGTTTTTCCAAGTCGGCTAGCGACAAGTCGGGAGTGTCCCTCAAGGGCAACTCGCAAATGCGGTTGATCCAGTGACACCAGAAGAAACCGACGGTGCTGGTACAAAGGCCCACGCCGCAACCGGCAATGATCATCAAGCCGATACTGACTTGTAACTCTTCAGCGACGAACAAAGGCCCCGGAGTTGGCGGCACGAGAGAATGAGCCATCGTTCCTCCCGAGACAATGGCCAACACGTACAACAGATAGTTCTTACCGGTGCGCAATCTCATCGCCTTCCCGATGGGAACCATCAAGTAGAAGACGGTATCGAAGAAGACGGGAATCGCGAGCAGGAAGCCACTGAAAATGAATGCTTGAGGCGCTCGTTTTTCTCCGACGAGTTTCAGCGCGGAATCAACAATGCGATGGGCGGCTCCACTATCCAGTAAACATTTCCCGATGATCGACGCCATCGCAATGATGAGGCCAACCTTGCCGGCGGTTGATCCAAAAGCGGCGGCGAGACGTGAGCCGATGGTAATAAAGGCTGACTTTTTGGCGGCGACGAATTTGTCGGGAGCAATGACCAAATCGGTCTTTTGATAATCGCCTTGGGGGTAGTCAGAGGTATATGCCAGACGGATCGATTGTTTTTTGGTCTTCTCATCAATCAAGTGTTCGGTCGTTTTGAGTGTCGCCACGGTTTCATACGATTCGGTCGGGGCTGGTTTTCGGACGACGAGCCAGAGGGAATCGATTGGAGAAATCGAGTGAGAAACTTTCAGCTCAATTCCGGTGTTGTTGACGGTGATCACTTTGGCATCGGTATCAGCCACGGCAAAGTTTTCGAGATTCGCCCGGGGAGTCAGTACGGCGACAACCAACGCGCCCAGCACTAACGCCAGAAATGCGTTGAGTCGAAAGAGCAGAATGGAGCCGACGACGGTGACGATACCAGCCAGCACGATGACGAGAATCAGAGTAGTAGGGGGCATGTTGTTTGTGGTTTGGTGTGTGGGAGTGAGATGAAAGTCTGGTGAAGGCCAATCACACAATGCCGATTTCTGTCCCAAAATGCCAAAAAAATTAAACGATTCGCCCAGATCCGGGGTAAAAATTGAAGAATCGACCGCAACTTCTCTGGTATCACGGTGTTTTAACCAGAGAGAGCTCAGGTCGGGCCTGAAATGACGACCATTATCAAACTCACAGGTGAAAAGATGATTGCCCAAACGGTACTGAAAAAAACTTTCCTGATCGCGGGATTGGTAGCCTGCCTCCTCGGTTCAAAATCTAATGCTGCGGTCAATTTTGCAGAAGTCTCTGCTCAATCTGCCGGTGATGTGGCCCGCGAGATTGATCGCCGGGCGGTTGAGCATTTGGAAACCATGAAAGTGCATCCCTCAGCCGTGACGAGTGATGAGGATTTTCTACGACGAGTTTCTCTCGACTTGACCGGCGTTCCACCGACGGCGGGCGAGGTGACTTTGTTCAGCTTCAATCCTTCTTCGCAGAAACGCGCAGAACTGATCGATCAACTTTTGGCTTCGGATGCCTATGCCGACAACTGGTCGCGTTACTGGCGCGACGTGATTTTCTCACGAGCCACCGATGAGCGAACCAAGCGTTTCCAGCCGGTCTTTGAAAGCTGGTTGAAAGAGCGTCTCGCCGACAATCAATCTTGGGACGAGATCGTTACGCAAATTCTGACGGCTACCGGTGATGTCGCTGAGGAAGGGTCAACGGCACTTCTGATGGTTCACGGAGGGCAACCTGCCGAGATTGCGGCGGAAGCTTCGCGGATCTTTTTAGGAATTCAGATTCAATGTGCGAATTGTCACGACCACCCCACCGATCAATGGAAGCGAGCAGACTTTCACGAACTGGCGGCTTATTTCACAAGAGTTCAGTTTCGCCAACAAATGGACGGTGAGCGACGAACCTTTGTGATTTCATCCTTGGAGCAGGGAAATCGTCGTGGCGGAGCTCAAGACTTGATGAACAATGCGGATCGAATTGTGAAATTGATGGACCGCAACGGCGATGGGAAAATGTCTAAAGAGGAAGCCGGAGACAAGCCGATCTCTCGATTGTTCGATCGTCTGATTCAAACCATCGATGCTGACAAAGATGGCATGTTGACGGCTGAGGAGATGAAGAATATCCCCAACATGGAGCGTCCGGGACAAGGGAGTCCTGAATACTTCATGCCCGACCTTAACGATCCTTCGTCGCAAGGGACTCCCGTTCATCCGGTCTTTTTCGTGAACGCAGAAAAAGCACCACAGGAATTGCCGGATGTTGCCCGGCGTACTTTCCTGGCAGAAACAATGACGGCTCCCGATAATCCCTGGTTTGCTCGGGCTTATGTGAATAGAATGTGGTCGGAGTTGACCGGTTCTGGGTTTTATATGCCGATTGACGACATGGGCCCCGAACGAATTGCCTATGCGGATGAGATGCTGGACGTGTTGGCGGGTCAATTTGTCGCTCACAATTACGACATGAAGTGGCTGCTGAAAACGATCGTATTAACGAACACGTATCAACGAGCGTTGACCGCAGATTCCGACATGATGTTCGCTGCGGGAACTCCCACGCGACTTCGTGCCGATGCGTTGTACGATTCGTTCGTGAAAGCCTTGGGAATGGACACCAATCCTAACTTCGTCGCATCTCGGAGACGAACCGGAATGGGGGGACCAATGGGATATTTCCGCTCGCCACGATTCCAATTCACGCAATTGTTCGAGTTTGATCCTTCGATGCCACAGGCCGATGTGACCGGAACAATCCCACAGGCATTGTTTCTGATGAATTCACAGCAAGTGGAGCAAGCGATTCAGACAACGCGAGGTGGCAAATTGACGGAAATTATGCAGCGGTTCGAAAAGGATGACGATGTGACTCGCGAACTGTATTTGACCGTCTTATCTCGTCAGCCGACCGATTCAGAACTCAAAATCGCTCGTGAGTATTTGACCGAAGTGAAGAACCGTCGCGAAGCTTTTGAAGACTTGTATTGGTCGTTGCTGAACTCTTCGGAGTTTTTGACCAAACGCTAACGATCATTGTTTTGATCCTGAATTTACCATCGATACTCCACGGGCCTTTTTAGAAAGCCTGATCCTATGAAAACGTCTCTTCATCAAAATCTGCAATTCTCTCGAAGCGGACTCACTCGTCGGAGTTTCTTGCACTCTGTTTCTGCGACTGCTGCCGCGACTGGTTTCCTCAGCTTGCAGGACATGATGAGTCTGCAAGCGGCCGAATTGCGAAAACGGGGCAAGAAAATGATCGTCTTGTGGATGCAGGGAGGACCGAGTCAGTTAGAAACGTTCGATCCGAAATCGAGTACGGACATTAGTGGACCAACGAAGTCGATCAAGACGGTCATCCCCGGAGTCGAGATCGCACACGCTTGGCCGGAAACAGCCAAGGCTCTTGATAAAGCCACCATCATTCGCTCGATGACCAGTAAAGAAGGCAATCATCAACGGGCCACTTACCAGATGCATACCGGGTACTTGCCTTCGGGGAGTGTTAAGCATCCCGGTTTGGGAGCAAACCTGGCGACTCATCTGGAGACCCCAGATTTTGATTTACCGTCTGTCGTTTCCATCGGTCGGCCAGCCTCGGGATTACATGCCGGTCATTTGGGAATCAATTACGAGCCGTTCATTGTCGATCAACCTGGTCAGATGCCTAAAAATGTTGAGCAATCGGTTGAGTCTGCCCGCTATGATCGTCGTCGCAAGTTGCTCAGTCGGGTCGATTCTGAATTTACGAATCAGGGAGCGGGTCAGGTTGTCGCCGATCATCAGAAGCTCTACGGGAAAGCCGCGCAGATGGTCCTCAGCAAGAACTTGGCAGCGTTCAACTTGGAAGAAGAATCACAAGGGCTAAGAGATTCATACGGTGATACTGATTTTGGTCGCGGTTGTTTGTTGGCACGTCGATTGATTGAAACCGGCGTCCCGTATGTCGAAGTGAATCATCGTAACTGGGACACCCATCAGGAGATCTTTGAAGAAACGGATCGTCTGGCCGGAGAGGTCGATCCTGCGTTGGCCACATTATTAGGTGATTTGCAAACGCGCGGCATGCTGGACGACACGCTGGTTGTCTGGATGGGTGAGTTTGGTCGGACACCTCGCATCAATCCTCGCACTGGTCGCGACCACTTCCCCCGAGCGTTTAACGCTCTGCTGGCCGGTGCGGGGGTGCGAGGTGGCCAAGTGATTGGCAGCACCACCAAAGATGGTTCCATGGTGGATGATCAACCCGTCACAATCGGTGACTTGTTCACGTCCATCTGTCACGCACTCGATGTTGATCCAACCGATGAAACGATCAGCCCATTAGGACGACCGATGAAAATCGTGGAAGAGGGGACATTAGTAGAAGGGTTGTTTGGGTAAGCCATCTCAACCAGCGATCAAGATTCGGAACGATCAGTGGAAGCGAAATCTTGTACGGTGTTTTTCTCTTTACGTTTCTTCTTGGGCTTGGAGCGAGGTCGGAAGTATTTGCGAGATTCGTTGACCACCATTTTGCGAGGGGCCAAACGGCACAGCAATGACAGGATGTAGTTCTTCCATCCTACGACGACGTAATGCTTTTTCTTTTCCAGTGAACGCAACGCAATTTTGACGACTTCTTCAGAGGTATGTGCGGATTGGCCTTTTAACCAACCCGGCACACCGGCAACATTGAAAAAGTCCGTTTCAGTCGGTCCGGGACAAAGCGCCAAGACGGTGATGCCGTAGTCTTTGAACTCGGCCCATAAGGCTTCACTGAAATGCAGGACATACGCCTTACTGGCGGCATAAGCCGACATATAAGCGACAGGCTGAAAACCGGCAACCGACGCGACGTTAATGATGCCGCCGTGCTTTTGTTCGATCATGGGACCGGCGAGTCGATAAGAAAGTTCTGTCAGTGCGGCAATATTTAATTGCACCAGTTGAAAGATTTGTTCTTGATCGGTATCCGCAAACGTACCGACCTGAGCAAAGCCGGCGTTATTGACTAGCAGTTCGATACTGATGTCTCGTTTGTGGATTTCATCAACCAACTTTTCGGGGTTGCCGGGAATCGATAAATCGAGCGGAATCACTTCGCAACGTGTGCCATGACGGGTATCGAGTTCGTCGGCAAGTTTTCGCATCTCGTCTTCGCGACGAGCCGTCAATACGAGGTGCATCCCCAGTCCGGCAAGTCGATGCGCGAACTCTCTGCCGATGCCTGAAGAGGCACCGGTCACCAAAGCCCAGCGTTCCGCGTATGTGTCCAGCAAAAGGCCCGAACTCCCAGAAGAATCACCAATTTGACGACTCTCAAAACTATAACATATCGGGACTTCGGGAAAAAGAGGTTGTCTATTGATTTCGATTGTTCGCGGACTGATTGTTGATTTGGTCTCATGATCGTTTAGGGTGAGTGACTGTCGAATGTTGTCTTAAACTCTCCAGATATCCAAGAGTCATCATGAACACAATTCCCACGTTAACTCGCGACGAAGTTCGCAATGTGGACCGTGTGGCCATTGAACAGTTGGGGCTCCCCGGCATTGCCCTCATGGAAAATGCCGGCCGTGGTGCGGCAGAGTTATTGCTGAGTCAAAACAATGTGCAACGTGTCGTGATCTGTGCAGGAGGTGGTAACAATGGTGGGGACGGATTTGTCATCGCCCGACATTTGATGCTGGCTGGTTGCCAAGTCGAAGTGTGGCTTTTGTCGCCGGTTGGAAAGTTGGCAGGAGACGCCTTGATCAATTATCGGGTGGCATCGCGTTTGGGAATTCCGATTCAGGAATGTTCGGCTGAAGAGATTGGTGCTTCGTTTGAGAGGTCGCTTGAAGAGTCGGACTGGATTGTCGATGCGTTATGCGGGACGGGGTTAAGTTCACAAGTTCGGCCTGCTTTCGTGAGCTTGATTGAGAGAATCAATGCGGCGGAGACTCCTGTGTTTGCGGTCGATATTCCGTCGGGATTAGATTGCGATTCTGGTTGTCCGTTGGGGGTGTCCATCAAAGCGGAGATCACAGCGACGTTTGTGGCCATCAAAGCGGGTTTTACAAATGCAGACGCCCATCAGTGGACCGGTCGTGTGACGGTGATCTCAATCGGTGTTCCGTGGGACTTGGAGAGAACAGCACTTCAGTACGAATAATTGAGCTTAGTTTTTCTGCGGGTTGCTTGAAAGCCTCCAGATGCGTATTGTTAAGCGTGAGTTAACGCTCTGAGATTTCCGGGTCGTTAGATTTCTGATGTGGGCCATTCATGGAAGACAAGTTCTGGTTTCTGAAGCAGTGCAGTCTGTTTGAGAAACTCTCTCCCAGTCAGATCGAACAGGTCGAGTCTCAATCGAGGATGCGAAAGTTCACCAAAGCATCGCTCGTTTACCTGCCGTCCGATCAAAGTGATTCTGTGCTTTTGCTGATATCGGGTCGGATCAAACTCTATCATTTGACGCCGGATGGCAAACAAGCATTGTTGGCTCTAATTGATCCGGGGGAGTTATTCGGAGAATTGGCGATTTTGGAGGGGGGAACTCGAGAAGAGTTCGCGGAAGCGATGGAAGCGTCACAAGTGGTTGCCATCCCACGTAACGTGATCCACAAATTGATGGAAAGTCACGCGGAAGTTTCTCTGGGTGTCACTCGTTTGCTCGGTTTGCGCAGGCGGAGAGTCGAACGCCGGTTGAAGTCTTTGTTGTTTCGTTCCAACCGGGAACGATTGGTTCATTTGCTCGTCGAGTTACTGGAAAAATACGGCGAGCAGGAAGCCGAGGGGGTGCGGATTGCGATCCGATTGTCGCATCAGGATTTGGCAAACATCATAGGCAGTACCCGAGAAACGGTGACCGTGTTGTTGGGAGAGCTGGGGTATGATCGCCTGTTATTGATCAAAAAACGGAAGATTTATGTTCCTAATCCCGCTCGACTGGCAGAAAGTATTGGTCTCGCCGCTCCCGTGATACCGACTGAATAATAACAGTCAGCCGAGTTTGTGAGTCATTTCACAGACAAGACTTGGCAGAATACCGATATTAAAATGACTACGTTTTTTGAGACAGGCTGCAGGAGTTGATTATCATGACGAATCAAAACTCGATCCCCGATCCACAAACCGATGAACAATCTTGGAAACCCTGCGATCAAGGCGCGATTATGAGCTTAGTCAAACGGCTCAAGCAACAACGCCAAATAAAGCGTGTCAAACAAGTTGCCATCACGGCGACTTGTGTGCTGGTGGGTTTATTCGTCGGTAATCAGTTTTTGTCCTCGCCACAAAGTCTCTCACATGATCGAGTGGAAGAGCTGGCGCAATCATTCATCAATGGTGAACTCGATGCCGAGAAGACTAAATTGGTGGAAGCGCATATTGCGAAATGTCCGCGGTGTGAGCATCTGTTAGAAGAACGGGCACTGAAACAAAGCCAGGCACGATTGGTCATGCCCGACAATTCAGTCGTGATGATCAATTTCCCTCAAGGACCACTTGTCGCATCGACTCGTTAACTTGTCGATTGCGGTTCGGTGGGGCGGCCATAATACCCTTCAACGTTTAAGCCAGTTCGCTCTCGGACTGTGGCGACAATCTGATCGACTTCTTCATCATCCAAACTGGCGACATAGCTCTCTGCCGGTGACCGGGCAACCGTATAGATCTGAATCAACTTTAATTGACCGCCCGATGTGATGATTTCATTCAGGCGGTCGCAGTAAGATTCGATTTCGTTCTCTTCGGGAGGATGACCATTGACGCGCATAAACAGCGATTGAATGACGAGCGGACGAATCTTCGCCGCATCGCGAATGTTGTCGAGGATCTGTTGGAACGGAATTTTGGTCCGTTCAATCAGATGATAATACTCTTCGGTCCCAGCATCGAGTTTCGCCCAGACTTCTCCATTGTTGTCGTCCATCAGTTCGAGAGCATGTTGGACCACCGGGCGATGAAACATGCTGGCATTCGTGATCAGGACCAGCTTGGTTTCTGAGAGTTCGTGTTTTTCCTTGAGAGCGGCGACTTGCGAAATGATGTCATCAAAGTTGCGATAGGTGGTTGGCTCTCCATCGCCCGAAAACGCGATGTCATTCAGACGTTTCAAATGATCGGGAACATCTGAAAACTTGGGATGACAATAAATCTCTCCCGAAACAATTTGCAATAACAGGTCATCCAGCTCTCGCAGCACGCCGGGAAGATCGACAAATGTTGTCTCGGCTTCCACGCGGCGATTCACCTGACAATAGATGCAGTCGAAGTTGCAGATTTTGTCGGGGTTGAGATTGACCCCCAGAGATAGCCCTTTACTGCGACGAGACAAAACTGGGTAGACGTACCGGTTGCGTTCGAACTTTCGGGAGTGGTCAGAGTGAAGTGGTGTGACGGAATCGTTCATGGAAGCGGGGTGGAAAGAGTTAGGTCGTCCAGTGAGACACGCAAACGGTCTTAGGGTTCATCAAGATTGAAGTCCTCCGGTTCCCAATCGATGGTGGGATACTGAGGATTCATGTCCCGTAGCGTTTCGACAATCGTTTTACAGATGATCCAGTTACGATACCATTTCTGGTCTGAGGGAATGGCAAACCAGGGCGCGTCTTTCGTACTGCATTTCTCCAAGGCATCCTCGTAGGCCTTTTGATACTTTGCCCAGTGTTTGCGATGTTCTAGATCGTGGGGCGAAAACTTCCAGCGTTTATCAGGATTCTCGAGTCGTGCGCGGAATCGTTCCATTTGCTCTTCGGGAGAAATGTGGAGGAAAAACTTGAGGATGCGCGTGTTGTTATGTGTGAGCAGTGACTCGAATTGATTGATCAGTTCGTACCGTTCGGACCAGATTTCTTGGGGGGCAATTTTTTCCACACGAACAACCAAGACATCTTCATAGTGGGAGCGATTGAAGATGCCGATCATACCGCGACCGGGTGCTTCGCGATGTATCCGCCATAGAAAGTCTTGTTTGAGTTCTCGTTCAGAGGGTTGTTTGAAAGAGGCGACCTGCACTCCCTGCGGGTTGACGCCACTAAAAACGTGGCGGATTGTGCCATCTTTTCCACCCGTGTCCATGGCCTGTAATACGACCAGTAAAGACTGTTTCCCCTCGGTATAAAGCTTGCGTTGTAATTCGACAAGTTCCAGTCGCAAATCTTGAAGCTCGGCCTCGGCTTGTTCACGATTTTCGTGAAAGTCTTTTCCGCGTGTGGAAAAATCTTTGAGATGGGATTTTTTCCCGGGAGGGACAAGATGCGGATGTGGCATAAAATTTACTCAGGTTGCGGTGATGTTTCTGTGGTTTCTCCGTCGAGCTCTTTGGGTTTCCACAAGTTTTCGTAATTCTGTACGAGATTCAATTTGAGTTCTGACCAGCGATTGATATTGAGCGAGTAGTGGGCAATGGCGGTGGTGCAGAACTCCACGAAATCTGCCGACCACTGAAACACTAACTCTTCCAGACCGGGGTTATGGCCGACGATCATTAATGAATCGTGATCGTCATCGGTGTCGCGAATGACACGCACAATCGTTTTAGGAAGGGCATGGTACAGTTCGTCGCGGAGTTCCAGTTCGGGAGGTTCGGGAAACTCACTGAGGAGGAGTTCGCCCGTGGCATGAGCACGCTCAGCGGTGGACGAAACAATCAGCGAGGGGATCAAATGCTGTTCTCGCAAATGTTGTCCCATTCGCAATGCGGCTCTTTGTCCGCGTCGTTTGAGGGGACGATCGAAATCGGAAAGATCTTTGTCTCTCCAACTCGATTTGGCATGTCGCATCAGCAGCAATTGTTTCACGTTTACATCCTGTTCGAGTCACTGCCGGGAGCCTGATGAGGCTGAAAAACGGTCCGAGATGTTTGTGAGGCTCGGCTGGTCGCTTCGCAAGCCTGTCGATACAACACATCCTGGCTGCGCAGCTCTGTTTTATTTCCTCGCCTCAGACGTTTGTATTTTCCATTCGATTTTAACTCATGCGACTTCACATTGTCTCGAAAATAATTTTTCAAATTCGTCAGTAACCGATTTCGATGATCGTTATCCTCGACGGGAACCATGAGTTCGAGACGGCGGTCGAGATTTCGTGGCATCCAGTCGGCACTTGAAATATAAACCAGGTCATCGCCACCTTGATGAAAATACAGGACACGAGCGTGTTCGAGGAACCGGTCGATAATACTGATGACCTGAATGTTTTCGCTCAAATCCTTCACTCCGGGTCGCAATGCGCACGCTCCGCGGATGTTCAACCGAATTTTGACTCCAGCCCGTGAAGCGCGATAAAGTGCCTCAATGATTTCCGGGTCAACCAACGTATTGACTTTGGCGATGATTTCCGCTTTTTGTCCCTGCTTTTTTCGTTCGGTTTCTCCGTCGATCAATTCGATCAAGCGAGTTCGAATCGTTGTGGGGGCTGCTTCCAATTTACTGTAGAGATGTGGTTGCGAGTAACCGGTGATCGCATACATAAAGCTGGTGGCATCGGCCCCCAGTTCGTCATCGCTGGTGAATAGGCTGGCGTCGGAATAAAGCCGGGCGGTCGCTTCGTTGTAATTTCCGGTGCCGAAGTGCATATAACGACGTATGCCTTGCGGTTCGCGACGAACAACCACGCAAACTTTGGCGTGCGTTTTTAATCCTTGCACACCGTAGATGACTTGAACGCCGGCCTGCTCCAAGTTCTTGGCCCACTCGATGTTTCGCGCTTCGTCGAATCTGGCTTTGAGTTCGACGACCGCCGTCACATACTTCCCTTTTTTGGCGGCGTTCATCAACGCTTCAACAATCGGGCTATTGCGCGAGGTGCGGTAGAGAGTTTGTTTGATGGCCAGCACATCGGGGTCGTTAGCCGCTTGCTCGATGAACCTGATGACAGGCTGGAAACTTTCGTAAGGGTGATACAGTAATATATCTTTTTCCGCAATCAACTCAAAGAGATTGTCGGTACTGCCGATTGCCGCAGACTGTTGAGGAGGCCAATCTTCGATCTTCAGATGCTCGAAACCAGATAGCCCGACCAATTCCCAGAACGCGGACATATCGAGTGGGCCGGCGACGCGGTAGAGTCCCGCTTTGGGGAGTTCCAGTTTTGCTGTTAAGATCTCGATTAAATCAGTGGAGACATCGTCCGAGATTTCGAGGCGAATACATTCGCCTTCTTTGCGAGCTTCCAGTAAGTCTTCCATTTGCGTCATCAGGTCGGCAGCTTGATCCTCGCGTAAACTAACATCGGCATTTCGCGTGAGTCGAAAAGGAACGCATTCTTCAATCGTCTCGCCAGCAAAGAATTCGTCTGCAAACATCGAGACGATTTCTTCGAGCAGAATGTATTCGTAACCCCCATCTGAGGGGAGGGTGACAAATCGTAATGAGTAGGAATTGAAGGGGATGAGGGCCAGTTTGGGGATTGGTTGGCCCTCTTCATCGGTCTCGGTAGAGGTTAACCGTACACAGACGCTCAGTGATTCTTGAACGAGCAAAGGGAACTCCTCATCGAGGATCGCTCGCATCGGAGTCAACACAGCATGGATTTCACTTCGGAAGAGTTCTTTGACAAACCGTAACTGTTTGTCGGAAAGGTCTTTACTTGTGCGGCGTCGAATGCCGGCTTCGTTCAAGCCGGGTTCTACTTCCGACAGGAAACAGGCCATCTGTTCCTGCACCATTTGTTGTGTGCGTTCACCGATCTGTTTGAGTTGTGCAGCGGGAGTCAAACCGGAGGGATCAGGTTTGGTGACTCCCCGATTGGCCAGCATGTTCAATCCCCCCACACGCACTTTAAAGAATTCGTCGAGGTTGGCGCTGGTGATCGCGAGAAACTTCAAACGTTCCAGTAAGGGGAGCGTTGCATCTCGTGCCTCACCCAAGACTCGAACGTTAAATTCCAGCCAGCTCAACTCGCGGTTGAAATAATGTTCGGGATTGAGTTCCATGATATGGGTTATCTATTTCTGATTTGAGTCGCGCTGGGCAGGGGACGCAAAACTACCTGCATCCCAAAAATCTCCTCAAACAACGGTCCCTTTTGTTTCAAGGCAATTTGTTCGACCGACAGATCGGCCGTGCGGGGGACATTGATCACAAACTGCCGTTCGCGAACTTCGCATTCAATGTCTCTAATTCGTTGGCTGCGAGAACGATCAAGTGCATCGGCGACACGCAGTAGCGCGGCCAGTTGGCGGACAAGGACTCGCTCTTCGTTGGATAACGATGCATACGATTGATGGGACGGTTTGGGAGTTGCCCGCCGATGATACCTGGCGATGAGTGCGGTGAGCATCAGGTCGCGACGACTGAGACCAAAGAGGTCACTATGAAGAATGATGTAGGAGGTATGTTTGTGATAGCCGCTCATTCCTATGAACATGCCCGTTTCGTGCATCAAAGCCGCCACGCGGACTAAAACTTCATGTCGTTGATCGAGTCCATGTTCTTCGCGAATGGCTTGGAAGAGTTCGCGACTGAGCAATTCGACATGTTCGCAATGTGCATCATGGGCTTGGAACTTACGGACAATTTCGTGTGCCGAGCGGATGATCTGATCATCGAAACCGGTGTTCCAGGTTTGACGATTGGAGAGTTCTTTGAGCAAACCATCTCTCAAGCTAAAGCGAGTGACTAACAACTCATCCAGATCGAATTCATTGGCAACCATCACATAACTGAGTAAGGCTGGCCCCAGTGTTTCTGCGTCGGCGTAACTGAGACGATAGTTGCGTACGATTTGATCGGGCGTCATTGCGAGGATGGATTTGGTAAACTTCTCCAACGCTTTTAGAGATAACCGTGCCAGTTTGTCGGGGGTCCAGTTTTCGAGAAGTTGGGACGCGGCGAATCGTACATCGCCACCCAAAGCGACAATTTGGTCGACACCTTCTTCGCCAACATGCTGCTGCATTTGCTCGATCATATGAGTGATTTGATCGGTCATGATGTCTTGCGAACGCATGTGCGGGGCACGCAGGGCTTCTTGACTCTCTCGCAAACGAACCGTGCCAACACGATAAGTTTGTGAGGTCAGGACATTCTCTCCCTGAACCATTAACAGTTCGGTGCTGCCCCCTCCGACCTCGAGAATCATGGATGTTTTGGCAAACAGTGTGGCTTCGGCTTGCAGAAAAGGTTGTAAGCCGAGATAAGTGATGCGGATCACATCGGGAGGCTCGATGGGTTCGATCAGAAAACCGGTGGCGCTGAAGATGCGATCCAGAAACGAGAGTCGGTTGTCGGCTTCCCGAATGGCGCTAGTGGCCACGATTCTGATTTGCTCGGGACGAGTAATTTGATACTCGTCCAGCACACGGCGGTAGCTCCGCAATATCCGCACACATTCTTCGACGGTCGATTTTCGTAGCGATCCCCGAGTGAATGCTTCTCGTCCCAGATTGACCGCCTGAAATAATCGCTGTAAAGAATGGATTTGTCCTGCTGTGTCGATCTCGGCAACTTCCAAACGGATCGAAGTTGTACCGATATCAATCACCGCGACAGTTTGCGGCTCGCCGTATGAGACATCTTCTTCCGCAATCAGGGTTCCGTCAGGATCACTGTTGTCAAGATTACTGTTGTCGAGAGGAGAAGAGTTTTCGGGTGGTCGTCTCGAATCAGTCATGATATCGCGGCTGCTCCTTCCTCTGTCTTCTCTGACTGGAAGGAGTCACGTGCATATGCGGCCGCTCCGAGGACGGCGGAATCATCGCCTAACTCGGCGACTTGCACGTCATAGCTGCCTCTGAAGGAAGGCATGATCCAATCTTCAATGCCGCTCTTGACCCCCTTCTTGAATAAATCGGGCAGGGCTTCTGCCAATCCGCCACCTAAGATGATTTTGTCAGGAGAGAGCAGATGTATCATGCTGCCGGCCGCGAGACCGATTTGATAGGCGGCGTTTTGAACAATCTCTTTAACGACTTTATCTTTTTCGACGGCTTCAGAAATCAATCCGCTACGAATATTACTAAGATCAGTTTCTGCCTGCTCTCGAACAAAGGGAGCTTGCCCTCGATAGGCGGCTTGTGCGATGGCTGCTGAAATTGCCAAGCGACTGGCAACCGCTTCCAAGCAACCACGATGACCACATCCGCATAACGGACCATTCGGAACCACTTGGATGTGTCCGATCTCCATGCACGAGCGGCCATTCCCTTGAAGAATTTTTCCTTCATAAATAAACGCACCACCTATCCCGGTCCCAGGGAATATCCCCAAAGCGTTGTGGGCTCCTTTGGCGGCCCCAAAATGGAATTCTCCATAAAGACCGGCATCGACATCGTTCAACAACACAACGGGGACATCGAATTTCTTCTTGAGATAATCGCAGATCAAGGCGTCTTCCCAACCGAGGTTGGGGGCTTCGTTGATGATGCCCTTCTTGAGGTCCAGTATTCCGGGACAACCAATGCCGATTCCCCGTAAACGCGCGGGATCGATGTCGGCATCTTTGAATGCTTTCGCAATAGTTTCTTCGATACGTTCTAATCCGGCTTCGGCCCCTTCATGGCCGCGAGTTTTTCGCCGTTTACGACCAAGCGGTTTAAGGTTTTCATCGTGGATCACGGCTAGCATTTTGGTGCCGCCCAGATCAAAACCGACCCAAACATCCTGTTTGACGTCTTTTTCATCGCCCATTGTTTTATCGCCCGTTGTTTTTATCACTCATTGTTCAGTCTTGTGGCTGAGGTGTGTCTGGCCTCACGCAACTTGCTCTCTCGCCTTGTTACGATCACCCAGTTCTCGCATCAGGCTCGTGGGAAATCACTTTTCAAATCTGAAAACGTGCTACCACGGCCCCGGAACAGAGCAACTTGCTCTAGTTTAGCGGAGTTGGCGTCCAAAATGCAGTCCTCCGTGAGCCGAGATACGCAGTAAAGGCAGAAACTTGGGGATTTACCGAGTCGGCTCAGGAATTTGACGATTCGGATTTCTTCGCCGCCGTGATGGAGCGGTCGAGTTGATTGGCAAAGGCTTGCCGGTCTTTGTCACTATAATTTGACGGACCGCCGGTGATCTCTCCCCCGCCGCGCAAACCGTCCATCAAATCGCGGACCGCCAACCGCTCACCAATATTTTTGTCGGTGTAAAGTTCGCCGCGAGGGTTGATGGCCAAGCCTCCCTTTTCAACAACATCGGCAGCCAGAGGAATGTCGGCTGTAATGACCAAGTCGCCCGACTGCATCAGTTCGACAATTTTCTGATCGGCGACATTCGCACCCGATGTGACGAGTACGGTTTCGAGGAACTTTGATCCCGGTACACGGACTTGCTGATTCGCGACAAAGATCGTTTTGGTTTCGGTCCGCTTGGCGGTTTTATAGAGAAGCTCTTTGGCATCCCGCGGACACGCATCGGCATCAACCCAAATCTGCATCAGTTGTGTTCCTGTTATGATAAGTTCTGGCAAGCCACCTCATACAATCAGTCGCACGCCGCCGAGTTTGGCTTGATTGTATTGGAACGCACCACCGTGCGAGCCGATGAACATCAGGTTGGTCGGGATATCCCATTCTTCGGAGAGTTGCTGAATCATGTCTGGCCCGAAGGTTCCTTCAATCAGTACGAACTCGATATCGGTGTCGGGGTAGGCTTTGTCGAGAAAGTCGATGTCTTGCGCGAGTTTTGACGGAACATCATCGGAGTTTGGAGCGATCGTCACAAACTTGATGCGGTTGGTCTGCTCGTTCCGGTTCACATAAAGCATGGCGTTATTCAGGTTGGCGATGTTGTCGCCGCGTGTGAAAAAGACCATCTGCTGCGAATTGATGTCTTCAATCTTCTCGCGAATGCTATCGGACAATTTGTTTGACATGCGACTGATCGACGTGCTGATGGTCCGTACGATGAACAGGCATCCTTTGAGGATCGTGATTCGACCCAGCATGATCATGATGATCGCCATTGCCGGGATGAAGTATTGCAGAAAGACAAGGAAGAATTCCGGTTTGATGGTCGCATTTCCGATCAGCCCCGCCAGTACAGCAGTCATTGCAATAATCACGGAAAACCAGGACGCTTTCACCGGTCGAGGTAATCGTCCGCGAGCGACTTTGAGCAAGATGTTGCCCAGTGCGAACAACGCCATAACGGACAGGAAGGAGAGGATATAAACACCCGCCAACGCTTCAATCACTCCATTTGTGATGACTAAGACCGAAACAGCCAAGGCAAAAAAGGCGATGATAATTCGGTGGGTCGTCCCACGAGAATTCGTTTTCAGCAAAAATTGAGGCAGACAACGGTCGAGAGTCATGCGGCGGACAAGTCCATTCACGCCGACATAGCTGGTTAGTACGGCACCGCTGAGCACTAGAATGGCGTCAATCGAAATCATCCAGGACAACCAGTTCCCGCCGGCAATTTCTCCCATATGAGAGAGGAGTGTTTCTTTATGATTCTCGACATCACCCATCGGAATGAGTGACAACGCCAGTAATGCCATCATCGGATTGAAGAACGAGACGGCCAGCCACATGTTGCGGAGCGTTTTCGGGAAGACTCCTTCTTTTTGTTCCTCCACAAAGTTGGACGAACTTTCAAACCCCGAAATTCCCAACATGGCCGCGCAAAATCCGAGAAACAATACTGTCGTTAGATTCGGTGCCGTTAAAGGTTGTTGGTAATTTTCAATCAACTGTCCTGTGCCGTTTTGGAAAACATAGAAACCTCCCACGCACAACAGAGTTGTCAGCGTCACGATATGCACGAGAAAGATCACAACCGCGACGACGGCCGATTCGGTAATCCCAATAATGGACAAGATCATGAACAACGCCAGCAAGGCGATTGTCACGGGGATGACCGGGATCCCGTGCCACAAATGATCGGCATAATGAATCGCTTCGTTGGCCGAGATCACTGCTGTCGCCATGTAAGACAAGATCGTCAAGCAGGCGGCAACCGACGCGCGAAACTTGCTGGTGGTGTTGAGTAACGCATTATAGGCTCCCCCGTTGAGCGGAAGTGCGCCGACCACTTCCGCGTAAATGGTGCGGAACAAATACAGCAGCACCGCCACGATCAGCAAAGAGATCGGCGCCCATTGCCCCGCCGCGATGATCGAGAGCGATGATACATACAAGCAAGACGAAGTGATGTCGTTGCCGCAGATGGCTGTGGCCGGTAGTTCGCCAAGAACGCCGTGCTCAAAAGCGCTGGCATCTTTTGCAGACGCTTTATGATGGACTTGAGTATTCATAATCAAATGTAGGTTGATCGGAGATCGGTTGGTTTTGTCAGAACGGACGAACTCACGAGAGTCTCGCGCGTCCGCATCGGGGAAAGGGATGTTGTCTGTCTCGCATTGTGGCCGAACAGTCGATCACCTTGCAAGCCGAACCGGTTGTTGCGATCAAAGTGAATTTCCGCTCATTTAGCCTCAATTCCCAAATCCTCTTTGTCTGAAATGACGGATTTGCTATGCTTCCGCGCGTATCAAGCATCGTTTGAAATTCTCTCTCATGACGTCCACGTTCCATTCTCGCATCTGCTATCTCTTCGCCGCGTTGATGATTGCGCTGACGTTTGCCGCGATGCCGTTCGATATGCAAGTCGCTCGCTATTTTTTGAAGAACGATGTTCCCAGTTTGTTACGAGCTTCGTTGACTCTTAGTGAGATTGTGGCCCACGGCGTGGGGACGATCATTATTCTGGTCGCAGTGGCTTTGCTCGTTCCCGGTGGATATTGATTGACGCCACGCTTGGGACTTGCGGCGTTTGGTGCGGGACTTCTCGCCAACCTTGGCAAGTTTTGTGTGATTCGATTGCGACCCGAGAAGATCAACAAGAAAATGACCGTGGGAGACACGTTCATCGGCTGGTTCCCGATTCTGGAAGAAGGTGGGATTGCGATAGACCGATCCATGAAATCATTCCCTTCAGGACACACCGCATCGGCAGTCGGGTTGACGGTGATTCTCGCTTTTTACTTTCCGCGAGGCCGTTGGTTATTTTTGACTCTCGGTCTGCTCGCCGCGATGCAGCGGATCGAAGTCGATGCTCATTTCATAAGTGATACTTGCGCGGGAGCCGCGATTGGGTTTCTCATTGCGGGACTTTGCCTTGATCAACGCTTGCCGTTACCGAAATTGTTCTCGCGCTGGGAGCGTCCTGTCCTGGAATCGTTACGAGCCCACGAAGAGAACTACACGCTGAAGGTTTCATCTCAGGCCGATTCTGATCAGCAACAGGCAGCGTGAGTGCTGAGGCGGGAATCATGACATTCCCCATGGGATTTTCTTAAGCCGGATGCTTTGCCGGGTCATACTCACACAAACACTCTCCTTCACGTACACCAAGAAGGTTCCAGCTATGACAGACGTCAACCCGATTCCCGCAGGCTATCATTCGGTCACGCTTTATCTGTTTATTCGCGGAGCTGCGTAAGCGATTGAATTTTACAAACGGGCCTTCGGAGCAGAGGAAGTGTTTCGGATGCTGATGCCCGATGGCAAACTTGGACATGCCGAGATTCAGATCGGTGATTCGCGCGTCATGTTGGCCGATGAAAACGCTGAAGCAGGCGCGATCAGTCCCTCAACTTTAGAAGGAACGTCCGCCAGCTTTCTGATCTATGTCGAGAATGTCGATGAGCTTTACGCCCAGGCACTAGCGGCAGGAGGAGAAGTGGTACGCCCGTTGGCCGACCAATTCTATGGCGACCGCACCGGCTGTCTCAAAGATCCCTTCGGTCACGTCTGGACCATTTCGACTCATATCGAAGATGTCACTCCCGAAGAGATGCAGCGACGAATGCAGGCGATGGGTGAAGACGCGGATGCGAATTGCTAAATTGAGTGCCACTGCTGGCTGGTCCATCAGTGAAAGAATGACATCACGCAGCGGCGCAAAAGTAGTGTAGGTTGGGTTAGTCGAGTAAAGCGAGTCGTAACCCGACAGCGAAGAATGACGTTGAATCAATTTGTTGGGTTACGCTCGCTAACCCAACCTACTTAGATACCACCCTGTGCTTTACGTCAAACTTTTCGACTCACAGCGTCTTCAGATATTCCAACACAGCGCGGCGTTCTTCTTCGGTCAGCACACTGGGAAAATCGTGGCCGTCGATGCGCTTGCCGAAGTCGTCGTGATTATAGAAACGGCGTTTTTCGTATTTATTCAGTGAGTCGAAGTCGGGAGGCAGTGATTGGTATTCCTGCACCTGATGTCCTAACTTTTTGGTGTCATACTGGCGGCTGGTTTTCTTCCAGACTTGCGGGCGTTGTTCGGGGTGGAGCAGATGCCAGAGTGTCGGGACCGAGCCATTATGTAAATACGGAGCCGACGCCCAAACGCCTTTCAATGGTGGAGCCAGATACCCTTTTGGATCGATGACAACTTCGTAATGTTCTCCTGATTCGTCATCTTTGCGAGTCATCCAGCTATCGGCGAGTTGCCGATGATGTTCGGGCTTGAGTTCTTTTAACCGGACAGGGTCGGTGCCGATGTCGGCTAGGGGAATCACTCGCTCGGGGAAATCTAATTGGTCGCCCTTGTATGTGCCGTGGCATTCGGCACAGTTTTTGTTGAAGACGACTCTGCCTTGCGTGGCGAGTTGTCCATCGACGGCGAAGGGATACTTAGGCACTGCCACGGAATTGATCCACGCTTGAATGTGGCGAAACTTTCCTTCGTTCCGTTTCACGTAGTCGGCGTTGTTCCACGGATGCAGGATGAATTGCATCAGTACGCGGTGATAATTGGGGGCATGATTGTCACAATACAGGCGTTCTTTGAATTTCGTGTTCCAAAACGCGGGTGCGTCCATTCCATAATCGGGACGCTGGGGAGCTTTGGCCGACCAGTTCACGTTCATTTCTTTGTCGCGGAGTGCTCCCAGATCGACGCCGAAATTGACGGCTGCCGTCATTCCTGGTCCTGTCGAAAGCACAGCCCCATTGCCGACTGCGCCATCCAGATGTGTTAAGGGTTTGCCCAGCTTTTGTTTGATCTGGCCGACATCTTCTGCCAACGATTGTAAATCGAAATCGGCATTGCCCAATCCGGGGATCACTTGGCCGTTAATTTGCCCGGCGTGACAGGCGAGGCAGTTCATCGACCAATCGCCGCCGGAGCGTTGCACGTAGCCGATCCCTTTTGAGGTCTCCTTGTTATCACCCGGTAGAGGTTGGATGCCGTAGAGTTCGAAGGTCATCTGGCGACGTTCTACGGGAGTGGCTGATTTTGCCTTGGATTTAATCTCTTCCGGCCAGACGGTCCAGAGTTGATCGAGAACCTGTTCGTCAAAATCGGGAATGAGAAATGGGTACTCGCGGAGGATGCGGTAGCCTTCTTCGGGGGAAGGCTTTACGGGTTCGGCGGCAGAGAGTGGAGTGATCGCGGTTAAGAAGAGTAGTAGGAGACGCCAGTGCCACTCACAGAAGTAACTATTTGAGCCGCCAGCGCGAGCCGGCAGGGGACGATGTGAGTCATTTGATTTGACAATTTGATGATCGCAAGAAATTGATAGAGATCTGCAATCTTCACAACGGTCCGCACAGCAGACCCTACATGATTTTCCCTGATCTTGCCCGGTTCGCCAGCGGGAGCGGCTTAAATTGTACTTGCTCTGTAATTGAATGTTCATGACGGTGATTCGGTCTTCATGCCGCGTTCGAGAGTTTCACAAATCTTATCAACATCGTAGACACATCCGGCCCACGTGCCACCTCCCGCTTGTTGCAGCATTGCCCAAAGTCGTGTGTCATCCGGGATTTCGGGATCGGCAGAAAGTTCGACCGAGGCCTCGCGAGCGGCGAGAATCTCGGCTCCTTCCTCAACCGAAACTCGTTGATCACCTTCACCGATGAAATTGATGGTTCCGGTCAGATTGATACGATCCACGATGATTTGAATCATGTCGCCCTCTTTGAGTTTGGAAATCGGGCCGCCCGCGAGTGCTTCCGGTCCGACATGACCGATGCAGGCTCCGGTGGAAACTCCCGAGAAGCGGGCGTCTGTGATGATGGCGACATGTTTGCCAAACGGCAGATATTTCAGAGCCGAGGTGAGTTGATAGGTTTCTTCCATGCCGGCTCCCAAGGGACCGCGACACATCAGCACAATGATGTCTCCTTCGACGATCTGGCCATCCTTGATCGCTTTGATGGCGGCACGTTCGCTGGTGAATACTTTTGCGGGACCGGTTTTGCGGTAGACGCCGTCCTCATCGACGACGGTTGGGTCAATGGCCGTACTTTTGATGACCGATCCTTCGGGAGCAATGTTACCGACCGGGAAAGTGACTGTGCTGGTGAGGCCTCGTTCTTTGGCTTGTGCGGGCGACATGATGACATCGTCGGGTTGGACGCCATCGCGGTCGATGAGAAGCTGTTTCAATTTCGTGCGGCGTTCGCTGTTCTCCCACCATTCGAGGTTCTCGCCGACGGTTTGTCCGGTAATGGTCTTTGCGCCGAGTTTGAGCAAGCCGAGTTCTCTCAGGTGCAACATGACTTCCGGGACACCCCCCGCGAGGAACATACGCACGGTCGGATGTCCGACGGGACCGTTCGGAAGCACATCCACAAGGCGCGGGACTTGCCGATTGATGCGGTTCCAATCGTCAACAGTCGGGCGTTCGATGCCTGCCGCGAATGCGATCCCCGGAATGTGTAACAATAGATTTGTTGATCCACCGACCGCCGCGTGCAGTACCATTGCATTATGGAGTGCATCGGGAGTGAGGATGTCACGCATGGTCGTCCCCGCTTGTTGACAAGCGACGACGGCTCGCGCCGATTGTCGTGCCATCTCCAACCAGATCGGTAAACCTGAAGGGGCCAGAGCCGAGTGAGGAAGTGACATGCCGAACGCTTCGGCAACGACTTGTGCCGTTGCGGCTGTCCCCAAAAATTGACAACCACCGCCCGCTGATCCACAGGCGCGGCATCCCATGTCGGCAGCGTATTGTAATGTGATCTCGCCGTGAGCAAAGCGGGCTCCGATGGCCTGCACTTTACCGGTGTCTTCCCCTTCGGTCGGTGGAAGGGTGACTCCCCCCGGAACGATCACGCAGGGTAAGTCGTGTTGTTCGGCGACTGCCATCATCATGGCCGGCAAACCTTTATCACAGGTCGCAACGGCGATGACCCCTTTACGCAAAGGGAGCGAACGAATCAATCGCTTGGCAACGACGGCCGCATCATTCCGGTAAGCGAGTGAATCCATCATGGCGGTCGTCCCTTGAGACCGCCCATCACATGGGTCGCTGACGTAGGCTGCGAAGGGAAGCTTTTCGAGATCGTCGAGTTCGCGGGCCGCGGCTTGCATGAGCAGCCCGACTTCAAAATGTCCGGTGTGATAGCCGAGCGCGATGGGTGTGCCGTCTTCCGCACGTATCCCGCCCTGCGTACTGAGAATCAAATATTGGTCCCGCAATAATTGTTGAGGGTTCCAGCCCATGCCGGCGGATTGCGTCATGCCGAACAAATCGCCGCTCGGCGCATTGCGGAGCATCTCTTCATCGAGGGGCAGGGCACCTTCCGGCCCTGCATGTGCTGTCTCAAAGTCGTAAATGGAGGAATCGGTCGGTTTGAGTAGTTCATTGAGGGACATGGTGGAACCTGTCGGTGTGGTGAAGTGTCTTTATTATAGCCGTGGAGCGCAAGCTCAGCGGGCTCAGGATTTTATCAAACGGACCTGATATCAAGAGATAACGCACCCACGACTGCTCACGCAGTCGGGCTATATTTTTTGTGGTATTTCAAAAAAAACAAAACTGTTTTCCTGTAATCTAACATCCTCACCTCTCCGTTCGTATAATGAAAGCACGGGAAATTGATTCCCGGCGAGATCACCGATTTTCATTCAGCCCAGAGTTTGATTATGAGCACGCCACTGACCGGATCACAATTGCCCATCGCTGGAGCACCACCAGTCGACGAGGAAGACCCGCTCGACCTGATGGACGAGATTGACGCCCTCAAAAAAGAGAAGAACGCCGTCATTCTTGCTCATTATTATGTGGATAGCGAAATTCAAGACATCGCCGACTTCAACGGCGACTCTCTGCAACTCGCCCGTGACGCGGCCTCCTGCGATAATCCGATCATCGTTTTTTCCGGCGTCCATTTTATGGCGGAGTCGGCCAAGATTCTCAGCCCGGAAAAGAAAGTCCTCATCCCCGACCCGCTGGCAGGGTGCTCGCTGTCCGAAAGTTGTCCGGCTGATAAACTCGACGCGTATCAAAAACAACTGCGGGCCGAAGGACGCGACTTCTATACGGTCGCCTACATCAATACGTCTGCCGCTGTGAAGAGTTTATGCGACTGGATTGTCACCTCCGGCAACGCTCGCGAAACGATTGACAAGATTCCCGCAGACAAAGAGATTTTATTCGTTCCCGATCAGCACTTGGGCCGTTACCTCGAAGAAGTGACCGGTCGCAAAATGATCCTGTGGCCGGGAGCGTGTATGGTCCACGAAATCTTTTCCATTCGCGATATGTTGGCCGCGAAGAAGAACAATCCCGGCTCGATTATTGTCGCTCATCCCGAGTGTCCGCATTCGATCCTCGAACATTGCGACTTCATCGGGGGCACCGAAAAAATGCGGATGTACGTGCAATCGGTCGCCGAGCCGACGACGTTCCTGGTCGCCACCGAAGCCAACATGATCCACCCGCTGGAGAAAGCGGCCCCGCATCATAAGTTCGTACCGGTTCCCGGCATCATGACTTCGACCGGCGAGACGTGTGCTTGCAATCAATGCCCGCACATGGCGTTGAATACACTCCAGAAAGTCCGCAACTGCTTACGAGACGAAAGCCCGGAAGTCGAATGGCAACCGTACTTCGACCAAGCGAAAGAAGTGCTCGTACGGAGTTTGTTGCAGGACTGAAGGAGGAGTCAGGTATCAAGATTCGGGATTCAGAAGAGTAGGCCCGGTTCCACCGGCCAGAAAATTGACGCAAAGTTTCGAAGGAGAAACCGTCGAACATCGAATCTTTTTTGATTTTGAGTCAGGTGTCAAATAACGCGGTATGAACGCGTTTAGTTCTCAAGAAAGACCGGATGAATTTCAGGATTCCATTCGAGTCATCCCGCCGTATCGAATACGATGGGGCAAGTCAGAAATTGTTTTTTGAATGTCTGACAGTGCTTTTACCTCCAATAAAGGAAACCGGCATGAGCCGCCCTCAACTCTGCTTGGCGATCATATTACTTGTGTTTCAACTCCCACAACTTTCTGCTCAGTAGAAGGTGACGGTGGATCTGTTAAAAGACCTCAACATTTCTGACAGCACCGTTTCGGGTACGTGGAAGAACAGCAAGGAGGGCCTAACGGTGGATGCATCGGCTCCGGCTCGTATCGCTTTGCAAGGAGACCTTCCCAATAGCTACGAATTAAAGGTCGAATTTACGCGTTTTTCTGGTGATGAAGTTGTCGCGTTGATCCTTCCTTTCGGAGACGTTTCTCCTGCGTTGGAGTTCAGCGGTTGGCAAGGGGCCAGTCATGGATTGTCACGTGTGGATGGATTGCCCTCTAAAGGGCCGCAGAACCCGGCTTCAGTCAAACCGGGGATTTTAAAAAATGGGACACGCTACTCGGTGACTGTCAAAGTCGAAGTTGAGAAGGAAATTGCCGACATCAAAGTGACTCTCAACGATCAAAAACTGTTTGACTGGAATGGCGATGTCTCTCGGTTGAAGCCGAACTATGCCCTGAACCTACCCTCCAGTAAAACTCTCGGTTTGGCCGTCTCCAAGAGTAATGTGACGTTTCACAAAGTTGAATTACTTTCTGCAAAGCCCAAAACGACACCGACTCCGTCACCCGCTGGCAAGGTGATCGCAGGTCAGATTGATCTGAAGCCTCTCGGCAGTCCCAAAACACCTGGGTGGGAATTGTTTAATCAAGCGGGCTTCACAATTCGGGCGACGCCCGAAGGAACGGTTGCTGCCGGGACATCATTGGCGGCGCAAGGGGACCGTGGAGCCTATGTAGGTGGTTCACAATTTGAGAATGGGACGATTGATGTGGAAGTGAAGGGGGCAGGGCAACCGCAGAGTAGTTTTTTGGGAGTTGTTTTTCATGGTGTGGATGGTGAGAACTACGAAGCGGTTTATTTTCGTCCGTTCAATTTTGGAGCTGCCGATCAAACCCGTCGTGGTCATGCGATTCAATACATCGCACATCCCGACTGGCCGTGGCAAAAGTTGCGGCAGCAAAGACCTGAGGAGTATGAGAATCCGGTCTCACCCGAGCCGAAACCGACCGATTGGGTCAGGATGAAAGTGGTCGTGGACGGAGATCGCATCCAGGTCTTTGTGAATGATTCCCGCAAGGCATCGCTGGATGTGAAACGATTGGGGAAATTGAACTCAGGCAAAGTGGGCTTGTGGTGCAACGGTGTGGCCTCGTATCGGAATTTCAAGGTGACACTCGCCAAATAACCAGCGTAAATTTACTGAGAACCTCTGGATATTGTGCCTTACGCCCAATTCTCTCAATCAAAATCGCTCTCAATCAAAACAGAGAAATTCTCATTTTGTTGGTGTCTCTTTCCGGGTAGAATGAAGATATTCCACACTCATAATTCTGGAGCCGATTGATGATTCGTATTAGCTCGCTCGCGTTGACGTTGATGCTTTTGAATGTCGTTTTTCTGGTCGCGGCTGAAAAAGAAACTCGCAAGTTTCTCTCGGCTGATTCCTCGAAAGGACGCATCGCCATCATCGATGAAGATGGCAAAACGGCGTGGGAGCATAAAATCGGCCCGTTGCATGATTTGCACGTACTCGACAACGGTCATCTACTCTTTCAAACCAACTGGACACATATCGTCGAACTCGATCCAGCGACGAACAAAGTCGTCTGGGAATACGAAGCCAAACATTCTCCCGGAAACGAAAATCGGAAGATTGAGGTTCACGCTTTTCAACGGTTGAAAAATGGTCACACCATGATCGTTGAATCGGGATCCACTCGGATTCTTGAAGTTGACGCCGATGGCAAGATTGCGAAAATGATTCCGCTTAAGGTTCAGAAACCACATCCGCACAAAGATACTCGATTGGTCCGCAAACTTGAGAATGGACATTACCTTGTGTGTCATGAAGGAGATGGGTTGGTTCGTGAGTATGGCCCCGATGGGCAAACGGTCTGGCAGTACAAAGTCCCCATGTTTGGTCAGCAACCCAAAGGGGGACACGGTTTGGAGGCATTCGGGAATTCGTGCTTTTCTGCGGTACGTTTGGGGAATGGTAATACGCTGATTGCGACCGGGAATGGTCACAGTGTGATTGAGGTGACTCCCGAGAAGAAAATCGTCTGGAAGTTAACGCAGAACGAACTTCCCAATATTCGATTGGCGTGGGTGACCTCGTTAGAAGTTTTGCCCAGCGGCAATATTGTGATCGGCAATTGTCACGCCGGACCAGAGAATCCACAGATCATCGAAATCAATCGCGACAAGAAAGTCGTCTGGAGCTTTCACGACTTCGATCGCTTTGGTAATGCCACGACCAACACGCAACTCATCAACGTGAACGGTGCAGCCGTCGGCGAGACTCTGCGTTAAGAATATCTGAAGAGAGTTGAGGGAATTCCGGTAGTTCCTCTCGGCTTCGGCGGTTATGCTAATAAAACTTTCAGCATACTGTTCGGAATCGAGCCTCAATATTCTGTCGGAAGTGATCCATGCAAGTCCTTCGCAAAGCCTTAAAAGATGGTGCCTTCCTTTCGGATCTCGATGCCCAAGACATCGAAACGATTTTGGACCAATCTCTTCAAAGTATGGTCGAGCGGGGGCTTCTCGACGATCAAAAAAAGGATCTCGTCTTCAATGCGATCATGGATCGCGAACGGATTATTTCGACGGCCATTGGTCATGCGGTTGCCGTTCCCCATGCTTACCTTGATGAACTTGATGCGCCGCTCGTTATTTATTTCGGTTGACTCACGGCGTCAGTCTGGGAGCACCGGACGGCATCGCGACTCGGTTCTTCTTCATTTTGATGGGGCCAAAAAATTATGCGGCCGAACATCTCGATACGCTCACCACTATTGCCCGAGTCATGTCGGATGAGCAGTCTCGATACGATGCTTCTGTTGCCCTTAATGACGAAGAGATGCTGCGGGCCCTTGATGATTTTGTCCTCAGAACAACGCTCCCGACAGAAGATGTTCCCGTCAGGACTACTCCCGAAGGGTTAAGGTATTCGGGACGACTGGGTGGAGGGATTCTGAATGATGTTGCACGTCGAATAACGAAGTATCGATCCGATTTTGTCGATGGATTTC
This sequence comes from Planctomycetaceae bacterium, assembly GCA_029243145.1. GTDB lineage: Bacteria > Planctomycetota > Planctomycetia > Planctomycetales > Planctomycetaceae > JABURQ01. Next base: position 32,858 of record JAQWSQ010000035.1, read on the forward strand.
ATACCAAATGTCTGGCGTCGATTTTGTTTTTGTTTTTTGCGTGTCTGGCGCCTTCGGTCACGTTCGGCGGTTTGATGGCGTCATTGACGGACGGACAAATCGGAGTCGTCGAGATGTTGATTGCGACCGCGATGGGGGGAGTCGTCTATGCGCTCTTCTCGGGACAGCCACTTTCGATGCTCGGGGGGACCGGGCCGATGTTGGTGTTGACCGTGCTTGTTTATCAGATGTGTGTCGATGTGTTTCCAGACAACTATCAAGAGTTGTTTCTACCGGTCTACGGTTGGGTCGGTTTATGGACGGCGTTATTCGTTTTCCTGATGGCCATCTTTGAAACGACGAACCTGATTCGCTACTTCACGAGATTCACGGATGAGATATTCGCCGCGTTGATCTCTTTGATCTTCATCTCGGAAGCCGTCAAAAATCTGTTTGGATTTCTCCAATCCGCCTGGGATGAAGAAGACCTGGTCCATCACGATCAGGCGTTTCTGTCTTTAATCCTCGCGTTGGGAACATTCATCGTCGCGATGAATTTGTCCCGCTTTCGAAAAAGTCGTTACCTGCGTCCCAAGATGAGAGAATTTCTTTCTGACTTTGGACCAAGTATTGCCGTCATCTCGATGACGCTACTCGCTTTTTCATTCACCGATATTTCATCACCCAGTCCCGCAGTGGCGTTGGAAGCTCTCACCGTACCCGACACGTTTGGTCCTACGTTGTCGGGGCGCAGTTGGTTCGTCAATTTGTGGGCGGTCCCCACTTGGACAATATTTGCCGCTGCATTACCGGGCTTACTCGTTTCCGTTCTCGTATTTCTCGATCAGAATATTACCGTCAGGTTGGTGAATAGCCCCGATCATAAGCTCAAAAAGGGAGAAGCCTATCATCTGGACTTCTTCGTCTGCGGGTTTTTGATTGTCGTCTGTTCGTTGTTTGGTTTTCCCTGGTTGGTCGCAGCCACGGTGCGATCACTCAATCATGTGCGTTCACTCGCCACCTCAGAAGAGGTCGTCATGCCGGGTGGAGAAACCAAAGACAAAATCATTCAAGTTCGTGAGACACGTATTACAGGTTTAATGATCCACGTGCTCATCGGGTGTTCGCTGTTGTTATTGCCTTGGTTGAAGATGATCCCGGTCTCGGTGCTCTACGGCCTGTTCTTATTCATGGGCGTTGTTTCCATCTATGGCAATCAGTTCTTCGAACGACTCAGTTTGTGGTGGATGGATCCGACACTGTACCCGGCGACTCACTACATGCGTCGTGTTCCCGTCAAACGAATTCATCTTTTCACACTCATTCAGGTGGTGATGTTGGCCGTTCTTTGGATTGTCAAAGAAAGCTCGTTGGGGATCGTGTTTCCGCTGTTTATCGCGCTCCTTGTTCCGGTCCGTTTTCTGCTTCCTAAAATTATGCCCCAAAAAGATGTTCTTGCTCTCGACATGGAAGAAGACCCGGAAGGCGAAGAGACCCAATGGGTTTGATGAAATTGCAAGAAAATCATTGCTTGATGGCTCCCGCATTTCGACAATAAGGCTCCCGTTCATCCCGAGGAGTCTCCCTGATGCGTCTTCATGTATTGCTGAAAATTGTGCTGTTCTTCTCTTCATCACTCGTGCATGCCGAGGAAAAAACGGCCGATCTGATTCTCCACAACGGCAACATTGTGACCGTCGATAAGGAATTCACTGTCGTCCAATCGATGGCGGTCAAGAATGGGAAAGTCGTCGCCGTTGGTACCAATGAAACTGTTCGTGCTTGGAAAGGAACAACCACTCACGAAATTGACCTGCAAGGGAAAATGGTCTTGCCGGGACTGATTGATTCGCACGTCCATCCCGGCGGCGCGAGTATGTACGAGGCCGATCACGAGATCCCGGCGATGGAAACGATTGCCGATGTGCTCGCATATATTCGTCAGAGAGCGGAAGTCATTCCTAAAGGAGAATGGATTCGGACATCGCAGATTTTCATCACTCGTCTCAAAGAACAGCGATATCCGACACGGATCGAACTTGATCAAGCGGCTCCCGAACATCCGGTCGTCTTTCGCACTGGTCCCGATGCGTCGGCGAATTCATTGGCACTCAAAGAAAACGGCATCGATGCCGAGTTTGCGAAAACGCATCCCGACAATGTGATGGTCGATTCTAAAACCGGCGAACCGACAGGGGTTCTGCGACAAGCGGGAGCCGTGCTTAAATCGCGAGGAAACTCGAACGCTCGCAAAATTACTCAAGACGAACGCGACGCGCGACTCGTCGAACTCTTAGAGGATTACAACCGTTGGGGGATCACAGGAACCATTGACCGGAACTGTGGTGACTCGGCACAGGCCCAGTATCAAAGGTTGTTGGCCGCTGGCAAACTCACCGTCCGTATGAGGCTCTCGCGCGGTTTGTCGCCGAATGCTGATTTTGCTTCTGTCGAAAAGAAACTTGATCAATATGCCCACGATGCTTTGTTTACCGATCCTCATCCACGCTTGGGAATTATCGGCGTGAAAGTCTTCCTTGATGGTGGCATGCTAACCGGTTCTGCTTTCTTTACGCAGCCGTGGGGAGTCAGCACGATTTACGGCATTGATGATCCTGCCTACAAAGGGATGCGGTATATCGAAGATCCCCGTTTGTATGATTTGGTCAAAGCGACTGTTTCTCGTAATCTTGCGTTTACCGCACACTGTCAGGGAGATGGGGCGGTCGGTTCTCTGGTCCGAACCTATCAACGTGTGAACGAAACGAATCCTGTCGGGCGGACCCATTCTTCCATCACGCACTCCAGTTTCATGAGCAAGCAGGCGATCACGGCGGCTGCGTCAGTCGGCATTGGTGTCGATCTGCAACCCGCTTGGCTGTATTTGGATGGTCGCACGCTCGTCGATCAATTTGGAATTGCTCGTTTGGAACATTTTATCCCTTTGAAGAGTCTGTTTAATGCAAATGTGATTTGTGGTGGTGGCAGCGATCATATGCAACGAATTGGATCGATGCGTAGCGTGAATCCTTACAATCCGTTCTTCGGCATGTGGGTGACGGTTTCTCGCCGGGCCAAATGGTTCGATGCTAGTATTCATCCTCAAGAATCACTCAGTCGCGAGCAGATGATCCGCTATTACACGATCAACAATGCGTGGTTGATGCGGATGGAGGATCAGATTGGTTCTCTGGAACCTGGAAAACGGGCCGACTTCATCATCATCGACCGTAATTTGCTCACCTGCCTACCCGACGACATTCAGCACACACAGGTCTTGACGACCTATCTGGATGGAAAGAAGTTGGAGAGTTCCGAAGCTGAGTAATCTTAGGGTTCAAGCGGAGTATGTGGGGAAATCTGTGTATTCTTCGGCTCCAGCCGGAGTGTACCAAGCCGAAACATCGGCATCCTCGGCCAACGGCCAGTCATGTTGGAAGCGATCGACAAGATCGGGATTACTGATAAATGGACGACCGAAGGCCGCCAAGTCGGCATCGCCGGTCGAGATTTTTTCTTCAGCTTCTTCTTTAGTGTAGCCACAATTTCCCATGATGGGGGCATGGAACACTTTGCGAAACTCACTCAGAGTCATCGGTTCTCCCAACTCATGGAACCCGAAGGCGAGGCCGTCCATGATGTGCAAGTACGAGAGACCGTATTTGTCTAACTGTTCGGCGACGTAAATAAACTGCTCACGATAGTCGGGTGATCCCATGTCATTGAAAGCGCCATTGGGAGATAGGCGAACCGCCACCCGCTCCGCTGGCCAGACCGAAGTGACCGCGTCAATCACCTCCCCCAACAGACGGTAACGGTTTTCGATACTGCCACCATATTGGTCGTCGCGATGATTGGTTTTGGATTGTAGGAATTCATCGAGCAGATAGCCGTTCGCGCTATGGATTTCAATACCATCAAAGCCTGCGTCTTTGGCTCGCTCCGCCTCTCTTTGATAGTCTTCGATTAAAGTCGGGATCTCGCCGGTTTCCAAAGACCTAGGTACTTCGTAGTCCTCTTTTCCTTTGGGCGTGTGAATGTAATCACCATCGATTTTGATCGCAGAGGGAGCGACTGCGGGTTTGCCGTCATGAAAACTGCTGTGCGAGGCTCGCCCACAATGCCATAGCTGCAAGAAGATATTCCCACCAGCACCATGGACAGATTCCACTACTGTCTTCCAGCCATCGACCATCTCGTTGGTGTAGATTCCCGGTGATTCGTTCCATCCGTTGGCTTGTTCCGAAATGGTAGTCGCTTCGGTGATGATTAAACCTGCTGCCGCACGCTGACAGTAGTAGTCGGCCATCAAGGCGTTGGGAAGTCGTTCCTTCCCGGCGCGGGCACGCGTCATGGGGGCCATGACAATTCGGTTATTCAATGTGAGATCAGATAATTCAAACGACTGGAAAAGCGGAGACTCTGACATTCTGAATCCTGCTGTTGATGAATGTTTTGTGAAGACGGCGTGTGATTAACCTTCTGACCCAAGGCATCTTAGTCACGGGGTTTTTAGAATCAAGAGACGCCTATTTTGAATCATCTGGAGCAGTCCTAATGCGTGTTGGACTGTGCCTTCACCGAGGCGATAATCCGCGATGAGACATCGTAACCGCTCAAAAACGCACCTTCCACGCGCGGGCCGCCGCACCAGTCTCCGCAGGCTCCTATTCTCAACTCCGGGTCGAATAGACATCGATCTGTCAGCGGTTCGGAAGGTAATGCATAACGCCAACGATGGGCGACTTGAAACTGTGGTTGCCTTGCTTCCAATCCGGTTGCCTGCCAAAAGGTATTGAGAAGGGTAGGTAGAAGTTCATCCTTGTCATCTTCGAGATGCTCTTCACTCCATTCAGGTGACGCATGTAAAACCCACGTTTCTGGTTTTTCATCCCGGCCCGGTTTACTGTTGTTTCGGGAGATCCATGATAAGGGAGAATCATTGACGAATGCCGCATCGAATGAGAGTTCGAGCGGTTGTGGAAATGACACCATCACAGCCCAGCACCCCGTCATGGACACATTCTCGGCGATTCGCTGTAACTCAGGTGCAGCCTGCAGCAATTTCGCAGATTGTGCCGCAGGGGCAGATGTGATCACGTATTCGAATTCGTCTAAAACAAATTCATGCTCGTCGGCAATAAGCCAACGTTCTCCTGATCTAATCGGCGGCGCGATCAATGTTTCTAGGTGCACATCGAGTTCTGCCGCGAGATGTCTTCCAATATTGTTCATCCCCGGAATGCCGACATAGCGGAGTGTCTCTTCTTCCTTGGGCTCGTAAGTGCCGTTAGAAAGAGTCCCAATCTCGGCATCCCAAACATCCACAATTCCGTCCAATCTCCACTCTTCAACATGGTTTTGGAAGATCGGATCGCGAACGGTGAAATATTGGGCTCCATGATCAAAATAAAGACCTTCGTCGGAGCGTCGTGTGGACATTCGGCCGCCTTTACCCCGACTTTTCTCGAAAATGGTGACATCGAAACCGTGATCCTGAAGACGCTGGGCACAGGTAAGACCTGATAGACCAGCACCAATGACGGCAACATGGATTTTTGGGGCATTAGATTTTGTCATGAGAAAATGATAGAGACCTTGTCCAGCAAATCGAAAGATGAAAGCTGAATTCTTATGCGGTACAGAATAGGATAAAAGGCTCACAGAGATAACTTCCCATCCCAAGCGGATTTACGCTTGGAATTTCAACGAGATTACGGTGACCAATGGATCTTCAGCTTCATGATAAAGTGGCTCTTGTGACCGGTGGCTCCAAAGGCATCGGTCTTGGTATCGTGCGCGAGTTGATTACGGAAGGCGCGAAAGTGGCCAACGTCAATCGCAGCGAAGCCGAAGGTCGCCAGCTTGAACAGGAATATGCAGCCGAGGGAAAGGGCTGCTTCTTCATTCAAGGTGATTTAACGGATCTGGCGGCATGCAAAAATGCCGTCGAACAAACGATCCAGAAGTTCGGTAGGATCGATATTCTGATCAACAACGCCGGCATCAACGATGGTGTGGGATTGGAAGACGGACCTGATGCGTTTCTGTTGTCACTCCAACGAAACCTGATCCACTATTACGCTCTTGTTCATTACGCACTCGATGAATTAAAAAAGTCACAAGGCACGATTATCAATATCGGGTCAAAAGTTTGTGAGACAGGTCAGGGAGGGACATCGGGATACGCGGCCTCCAAAGGAGCGATTAACGGACTAACACGAGAATGGGCCGTTGATTTGGCCCCGCACAAAGTTCGTGTGAATACCGTGTTGCCGGCTGAGACTTGGACGCCATTGTATGAAAGGTGTCTCGCGGAGATGCCTGATCCGGAACAGGCGAAAGCTGAAATTGAACGGCTGATTCCGCTCGGTCAGAGGTTCACGACCATTGAAGAGTTGGCAGGCATGGTTGTTTTTCTGGCTTCACCACGATCCAGTCACACGACGGGTCAGATCGTCTTTGTCGATGGTGGCTACACTCACCTCGATCGCAAATGCACTTTTCCCAGTGATGTAACAGGCTTCGGCGGTGCTTCGACGTAAGCTTCGAGGATGTCGTTCATTTGTCATTGTAATACGTCTTCAATCCGAGATCATCTATGATCAAAGCACGAACAGCACGATGCGTTTGTTACGCATTCTTGATAATTGGCGTTCTGGCAGTTGATTCGTCTTTTGCCGAACTGAAAGTCTCTACCGATTTTTCGGCTGGTTCGGCCGTGATTGTCAAACAGGATACCGAAAAACTTTTTTTGCACATCCAACCGGCGGTGCAAAAAGATCGCGGCTTTCCGTGTTGGTGGTACTTCAAAGTGAGTGGACTGACCACCGGGGAAATGCTGACGTTAAAAGTCAGCGCTAATCCTCAATCTTTCCGTGGCAATCGTGTGCTGAGTGCGAGTTGGTCGATGCCAGATCGCGCAGCGATAAGTACCGATAACAGGAATTGGAGACAGACTTCCTCGGGGCTCCGAGAAAAGAACACCATCACTTATCAGATAAAAGTTTCGGCAGAAACAATCTGGTTGGCTTGGGGGCCTCCCTATCTTCCCGCTGACGCAGACGCCGTCCTCAGACTGGCCAAAGAGAAATTGCCGACTGCCGAGGTCTTTGAACTCGCTCAAACTCGTCAGGGGCGTTCCGTCAAAGGAGTTCGATTCGGAGCAAAACCATCCGAGCAGCACAAACCGTATGGCGTTTGGATTCAAGCTCGACAACATGCTTGGGAGGCGGGTGGAAGCTGGGTCGGTCAAGGATTTTTGCAGTGGGCAGTCAGCGACGAACCGTCTGCAGTCGAGTTTCGCAAGCTGGCGAACATCTACTACATTCCGATCATGGATGTTGATAGCGTTGCGGTCGGAGCGGGTGGGAAGGATGCCGTCCCCCGTGATCATAATCGCGATTGGGATGAGCATCCCCATTACCCTGAGGTGGCCGCCGCCCAAAAAAGGATCCGGCAGATGGAACGCGAGCAACGTTTTGACGTGTTTATCGATCTTCATAACCCAGGTCCTAATGATCGAAGGCCATATTTTTATGGCCCGCACGGAATGGACAAACTCCCCGTGATCCAACAGAGAAATTACACACGCTGGATTGCGTATGCCCACAATCACATCGAACAATCGAATGAGAAGTATCGGTTTGCCACTTATGTCACGACTGACGAAGAGCGAAACCGAATGAGCGCGAATTGGGTCCGAAATCACACTTCGTCACACGTTATGTCAGTGACATTAGAGACTTCCTGGAATCGCCCGGAAGGGACGCAGAAGGGGTATCAGACCGTTGGCCGACAATTAGGGCTCTCATTGCTCCGATATCTGGAATCTCAACCTCGACTGGCAGATGACAACTGAGAAGGTGTCTTCGCGACTTAGGGATTCGCCTCGGGCTTGAAGTGATGTTCAACGTGGCGATCACTGCGCGAACGATCCGCTTAGGGGGCTTTATCCGATAGTAGATTTACGGGAATCACCTGATACTTACGATTGGGATTTTGCCGGACGTTCCAGCATTCCACTCGATGATTGCTGAAGTGAATAATTGTTTGACAATAATAGTTTGGGTCCGGTATCTGCTTGAGCGAAAAGGACTGATGGTAAGCGGTCGAGATTGTTTGGGTTTTTTGATCAAGTTCTTCTGGATGCTGAGGGTTCATAATTTCAAAGTGGTCAAGCAATAACCAGAAGTCCTGATCACCGGGTGGCGAAGCGATCTCGAAATCTGACCAGTTCGGTATTATCGGTATTGGTTGATTGGCTCCTCCGGTTATTTTCTGTTGATAGAACCCCACGAGGGGTCTGTGGTAATTGGGGTATGTGAGGAAAGAATCGCCGGTTTGCATCTTTTCTGCCAAAACCTGAGCCGCTGCACCGGCGAGGTAGTGGGGGTGATTGTGAGTCAGGTTTATTTCGTAAGTCTTCAAAGACGTTCTGCCAAGTAAGAAAAGGACGATGAGGAAACCGCCTATCCGGAATGTTTTTTGGACTGACTGATCAACAAACAACATGCACACCCCGATTTGAATCGGAGGAACAATCGCCAGCAAGTATCGCTCTGTGACAAAATGATGATGTTCAGTAATTCGGACATAGATAAATAGTGTTGAGTGAAAAGTGGTCAGCAATAAGCAGGCATACGCTCTCGATATCTTCATCGAGATTCTCCACCATCCCAAGCAGGCGGCGAGAAAAACCAGTCCTCCCAAAATTTCGTCCCCGAGATAATACTCGAGTGAAAAAAGTAAATTCCGACTGATCTCAGTCGCCGTTATTTCTGCAGGATAGTTATCGTTTATCCTCCTGAGTAGCAGCAATAAATTTGGGAGATTGATCAATGATGCCACGAGAAACACTTGAAGGTTAAGCCGCCAAGTCTTTTGGAACCACGCTTTGAGTGTTCGAGAAGAGTCTGTTTGCCACGCGTGAATCGTTAATGAGATGGCACAAGAGATCCAAATGGAAATCATTAATTGGTGAGTCCACCCTAACACGCCGAGGCAGAGACCCAGCTTTAGTAATTCTTTGCGACCCGGTTCTGAGTTCTTAAAAACATCGAGGGCGTAATTGAGAGTAATCAACAGGACAAGCAGAAACAGACTATACATCCTGGCCTGTTGCCCCTGCGATACCAGATTATGTTCGCAGACCATTAATGCCGCGAACATTAGCCCATCAACGGGGAATAAATTCTCCGCCCTAGCAGGTAAGCTGCGGGAAGGCACGCAATGCTACAGATTAAAGAGGGAAGTCTCAGTGGCCAAGTGCTGCTGGTTCCAAAAAGTCCCCGCGAGATGACGAACCAGTAGATAACTCAATCCGGGATGGTCGGGATGAGCTTTTCCCTTAAGAATATTGAGGACTGTGGAATCGTTGGCAACTTTCCAGGTGAACGCTTCGTCGATCCAAATGGGGCGGTCGATCAGAGACGGCCAGACTCTTAAGATCGCACCAATCAGCACGATAAATCCGAGAATCATCCATGTGTATCGAGGGGTCGGCTTCGTCATGCTGATTCGAGTCAATCAGTTGAGAATGGATATTAGAGTTCCGCAAGTTGAAAACAATAGTGCAAACTTGATTCAGGTACAAGATCCCTGGACTCTAACGTCATTTCTTTCGCAGCCGATACTTCACAAAGTCCCACAGGCCGACGTACTTGAAATCGGGGTCCACGTAATGCTCGATGACGTAAAACGCGAAGTAGTAGAATCGGCAGAAGCACCAGACACAGATGGCTAGGAGAACACCATTCCGCCAGGAGAGATTCTCGAATAACAACAAACCCCCCGCCAGCAATCCCGCCAGCAAGAACAGCCAACCCTTCAATACGATCAGTCGTTTGCTTTTGAGATCAGGCATGTTCACTCACCTGGGCTGTAGATTTTATGTTCGTTGAGATACGCCTCCACTGCCTTGGGCACAAGAAAGCGAATTGAATGTCCTGATCGTATGCGATGACGAATATCGGTGGAGGAGACATCGATGCCCGGCATCTCAATCACGCGAATGCGATCTGCGACTTCGGAGCCAAGCTTCTGTTCGATCTCTTCGAGAGCGGGGGGATCTTGTCGTCCTCGATTGACGGCGACGATCTTCGCCAGTTCTGCGATGCGGGCAGGTTCTTTCCAGTTGGGGAAATCTTGAAGCGAATCGGCACCGATGATCAGAAACAGTTCGCGATCTAGATTTTCTGCGGCGAGCTTCTCCAGAGTCTCGACGGTGTAGCTGGTTGATTCCTTTTTGAGTTCCACATCAGAAACTTGAAACTCGGGGATGCCAGCCAACGCAAATTCAAGCATCTCGGCACGCGCTTTTGCCGGAGCTAATTCGCGATCTGTTTTATGGGGTGGGTGACCGGCTGGAACAAACCAGACCTCATCGAGGTTGAGTTGTTCGCGGCAGACCTCGGCCATGACGAGATGACCGAGATGAACCGGATCGAACGAACCACCGAGTATCCCTAACCGCATGATGACATCCCTGACTGAAAGTGATTGAAGTGATGAAATCAGTATAAAATATTTCGCCACAGATAGACACGGATCTCACAGAATGCCTCTGAATTTTTGAGTATCTCGCCAGGATTGGTTTCCAGTTGGTAATCCTGTTCTCATTCTGGAGCGGACAATCCTAAACTACGCAGCACTTCTTCATATTCTGACGGTGTGTTCATATTACGCAGAGATTCCAGATCAGGGTCAACGCGTCTCAATTCATTCACTTCAATTTCACGACTATTGGATTCTTCAATGAGGAAAAATGGTCGCAAGCGGTCTGCACCTAACAAAGACGCCACTCGCTCAGCAAGATCCAATCGATAAACGGCCGCCAAGGGATGATAAAACTTCCCTTCCTTCACGACGGCGAGATCATAAGCCGCAAGCTGGGAAATGATCGCTGCGACAAATGCAGGTTTTAATAACGGTACATCACAAGCCGTGACGTAGGCA
>JAQWSQ010000041.1 GCA_029243145.1 Planctomycetaceae bacterium
TGCAATGGGTTTTTTGACACTCGGGCGCCGTTTCCTGAATAACTCTCACGACATCATTGATGACCGGATCGATCTGGTCACTCGCGGATTGATGGGAATCACGGTCGCCTGTGCCCGTTGTCACGATCACAAATATGACCCCGTTCCGACGGCCGATTATTACTCTTTGTATGGTGTCTTCGCCAGTTCGCACGAACCGAAAGATGCTCCTTCCACACTACGCATGGTGGATAAAAAAGACTTGTTTCAACCGGTTGTTTTCCTCAGAGGCTCTGCCGGAAGTCGTGGAGAAAAAGTACCTCGTCAATTCCTGAAAGTCATTGAGCGAGAAGAACGTGAACCATTCCAAAGCGGTAGCGGCCGTCTGGAGATGGCGAAGAAGATCGCCTCAAACGAAAACCCCCTGACATCTCGTGTTTGGGTAAATCGAACTTGGGGTCATTTGATTGGCCATCATTTGGTACGAACACCGAGCGACTTTGGGGTTCGCAGTGATCCTCCCACTCATCCCGAACTACTCGATTGGTTGGCGTCCAGCTTGGTGGAAGAAAACTGGTCAACCAAAAGTCTGATTCGGAAAATCGTCTCGTCGAAGACCTACCAACAAACTTCTGGTGTCACCCAGAAGATTGCCGAACAAGATCCAGAAAACACTCTCATTTCACACATGAATCGTCGTCGTGTTGATTTTGAAACTCTGCGTGACAGCATGTTGGCTGTTTCCAAACAACTCGATGCGACTTTCGGCGGCCAATCTGTCAAAATTACCGAACAGCCATACCCCAAACGACGAACCGTATATGCGTTCATCGACCGACAGAATCTTCCGGGATTGTTTCGCACCTTCGATTTTGCTGGCCCCGACACACACTCGCCCCAGCGTTTTGAAACCAATGTCCCACAGCAGGCGTTGTTCCTATTAAACTCACCGTTCGTGATTGAGCAAGCGGAAGCCATTCAACAGATGCTCCCCAAAGGGGATGAACCAAACCGCATTCGTGAACTCTATCGACGCATTTTACAAAGAGATCCCTCCAGCAATGAGCTCCAACTCGTGTTGGCTTATCTCGAACGTACCTATCCTCAACCTGTCAGTGTCAACAATGAGAATCGTTGGGAATATGGTTACGGACATGTCACTTCCGAAGCCGGCATGCTGCTTTCCTTCACCGCGTTACCTCACTTCACAGGAACAGCCTGGCAGGGGGGCGTCAAGCTCCCCGATGACAAACTGGGCTGGGCAATGCTCAGTAACAACGGCGGTCATGTCGGGAACGATCTGATGCATGCTGTCGTTCGCCGATGGGTGGTTCCAGAAGATGGTCAAGTAACGATCAAAGCCAGACTGCAACATCACACAGATCAAGGAGATGGTGTTCGCGGACGGATTCTGATCTCCGGGAAAGACCAGCAAGGGGTTTGGGAAGTCCACAACAGAGAACAACTGACAAATTTGCAGAACATTCGTGTGTCGGCTGGCCAAACCGTTGAATTTATCACCGACCTCAAAGGAACGCTTTCTCACGATTCCTTCCAATGGCCGGCAGAAATCATTTTCACAAAACCTGACCGCAATGGTCACATCTCTTCAGTTGCTGAAAAGGAGTTTTCAGGCCCTGGACCGGCACCTCTCGATCCTTGGTCTCAGTTAGCTCAAGTTCTGCTACTTTCCAACGAATTCCAGTTTATTGACTGAACGATCATGTACACCGTAAATCCCGATTCCTCCCTTCCACGCCGAGAACTATTGCAGCGCTGCGGACTCGGGATGGGCGGATTGATGTTTTCGCAAATGCTGGCGGAGACTGGTTCTGTTCAGAACACACTCCAAGCAGCAATCAAGAATCCTCTTTCTCCCAAAGGAGGACATTTTCCGGTCAAGGCGAAGCACGTCATTCATCTGTTTATGAATGGAGGTCCGAGCCACGTTGATACTTTCGATCCTAAACCAATGTTGGATAAGTATCACGGCCAGCAATTGCCCATCAAAAATCTGCGGACCGAGCGTCCCACGGGCGCTGCTTTCAAATCGCCCTTCAAGTTTCGCAATTATGGCGAAAGTGGCATCCCCGTTAGCGATCTCTTTAAGCACACCGCTGAATCGATCGACGAAATTTCCGTGATTCGGTCGATGCATGCCGATGTCCCCAATCACGAACCCTCTTTACTACTTTTAAATTGTGGAGATGCTCGACTCATTCGTCCTAGCATGGGTTCGTGGTTAACTTATGGCCTTGGCAGTGAAAATCAAAATCTCCCCGCGTTTGTGGTAATGTGCCCCGGTGGTTACCCGATTCAGGAATCCCAGAACTGGCAAGCGGGATTTTTACCGGGGATCTATCAAGGCACACATATTGATACACAGCATGAGGATATTGAAAAACTCATTAACAACATCAAGAACAAACGCCTGCCACGTGACCAACAGAGACGACAACTCAACTTATTACAAACTCTCAACGAACAACATCTGGAACGAAGCGGCACCGATTCCGGTCTGGAAGCACGTATTCAATCCTACGAACTCGCATATCGCATGCAGATTGAAGCTGCTGATGCGTTTGACGTTTCGAGCGAATCTAAACATACTCTCGACATGTATGGGCCGGGTGTTCAGGCACGACAGATTTTGATTGCTCGACGCCTCGTCGAACGTGGTGTCCGGTTCGTGCAAGTTTGGCACGGTGCCGGACAACCTTGGGATAATCACGACGATATCGAAAAACGACATCAGCAATTGGCTGATCAATGCGACCAAGCAATCGGAGCCTTGCTCAAGGATTTGAAACAACGAGGATTACTGGATGAAACTCTCGTAATCTGGGGAGGTGAATTCGGACGCACTCCGGTTGTCGAATTGCCCAAGAAGGGTTCCAACGCCGGTAAAATCAACGGACGCGATCATAACCATTGGGGTTACACCACCTGGATGGCAGGGGGCGGAGTTCGTGGTGGATATGTCCATGGAGCGACCGATGAATTCGGGTTTCGGGCCATCGAAAACAAGGTTCATGTCCACGACTTACAGGCCACAATCATGAAGCTCATGGGATTTGACCACGAAAAATTCACCTACCGCTATGCCGGACGCGATTTCCGCTTGACCGACGTACACGGGCGTGTGGTCGAGGAATTGATTGCCTGACGTGACCGATTTACCCCCCTCCGCCGAGATCACGCCCGACAATGATTCGGATTCTTCAGCCGAACCGAATCATTCGGCTGTAACCGATAGAGGAGTCAACGAAAAACGCGGGTGTGTTGGTAGTTGCGGCGGATGCCTCTCTTCACTTTTTCGCTTTTTCGGTCATTGTGTTCTCATTGGCTGCGGGTTCCATTTGTTCTCCGCCATTGTTGGTCTACCGCAGACATGTATTTTCCCCAAGGGTAGTCTATTAAAAAATAGTTGATCACAAATTTCGCGAAGTACTTAAAAACATGGACAACACTCCCTCTGGGGAAAGTGAATTTTCTCAAAAACAAAGTACAGTCTTTTACTTGAGGCTGGTTGCAGCAACATTTTTTGTTGGTGGAATCGTGGCGCTCTCTCAACAGTATGGCAGTGCGGAAATTCTTGATTTTCTCGCTCAACAAGAGAATCGAGCAGAGCAATATCGGGCCGATCATCCAGTGGCAGTCTTCGGTGTCGCATTTCTGATCTACGCAACAGTGACAGGGCTTTCTCTGCCGGGGGCCGCTGTTCTGACAATTTTGTTTGGATGGTTTTTCGGATTTCTTCCCGCGTTGGTTGTTGTCAGCTTTGCCTCCACAACCGGAGCGACTTTAGCATTTCTCATCAGTCGGTATTTTCTCAGAGACTCTATCCAGAAGCAATTTGGAGAGCGACTGAGAGTATTCAATGAGGCATTGGAAAAGGAGGGGGCTTCCTATCTGTTGACTCTACGACTAATTCCCGCCGTCCCATTCTTTATCATCAATTTGGTAATGGGACTCACTCCCATACGTGTGACGACCTTTTGGTGGGTGAGTCAATTGGGAATGCTACCCGGCACCGCAGTCTTCACATATGCGGGAAGCAGTTTCCCCGAGATCGCCGCAATTCAATCTGTAATTCAAGAGAACGGAGTCACAGGTTTACTGACCAATTCAGAGAGCGACGTAAATCTTGCCAATATGTTTGCAGATCTGATCGTATTAGGATTATTTCCCATTGCGCTCAAATTCATTCTGAAACTGTTTCGGAAGACACCCGCTGAAGTGAGTGACTCAGCAGTCAAAGAATAGGGAATATCGATGTCCAGAATAACGATTGAGCCTGAAGATCAATACAACCTTGAACTCATCAATCAGGTCCACCCTCCAAACTGGAAGAATCCTGTCCCCAATGGTCGATATAATCTGGTGGTCATTGGAGCAGGGACCGCAGGACTCGTCTGCGCAGCGGGTGCTGCCGGCATGGGAGCCAAAGTGGCCCTGATCGAGCGATCATTGATGGGGGGAGACTGTCTGAATTACGGGTGCGTCCCATCAAAGGGAATCATCTCGGCGGCAAAAGCGTTTGCTCATGTCAAAGACTCGCATCGCTACGGCGTTCAATTGAATGGTGAACCAACCATCGATTTTGCTGCTGCGATGGAACGCATGAGAAAGATGCGTGCAGAAATCAGTCACCATGACTCCGCACAACGGTTTACTGACTTGGGAGTCGATATTTTTCTGGGGCAGGGGAGTTTTTCCGGGTTCAACATGATCGAAGTTGGGGGCCAGACACTCAACTATAAGAAAGCAGTCATCGCCACAGGAGCACGAGCCGCGAAAATCACTTTTCCTGGAATCGATGATGTCGATTACTACACGAACGAGACTATTTTTTCGTTGACTGAGTTACCTGTTCGCTTAGGGGTCATCGGTGGTGGCCCAATCGGTACCGAGTTGGCGCAAACATTTGCCCGCTTTGGATCACAGGTTACTCAATTTGAGAAGGCGACTCATATCCTGAGCCGCGAAGATGCTGATGCCGCCAACATTGTCCAACAATCATTGATACGAGATGGAGTGCAATTGCGTCTCTCTTCGTCCGTAAAGGAGTTGAAACAAGAGGGGGCAGAAAAGATCATCAGCTACGAAATCGATGGTGAAACTCGCGAAGAAAAGTTTGATGCAATTCTCGTAAGTATTGGTCGTCAACCGAATATCGAAGGATTGAATCTGGAAGCGGCAGGCGTGGAATACCACGAACTCAATGGTGTGATCGTGAATGACTATCTCCAAACGAGTAATAAGAATATCTATGCAGCGGGAGATATTTGTTTCCCTTATAAATTTACACATACCGCCGATTTCCTCGCTCGCAATGTGATTCGTAACGCACTTTTCATGGGACGGGCCAAAACAAGTTCTCTCGTCATCCCTTGGTGTACCTATACCGAACCCGAAATTGCCCATGTCGGTTTAAGCGAGAAAGATGCCAAAGAGCAGGGAATCGAAATTGATACTTACCTGCAAGAGTTGGCCGGTGTTGATCGTGCGATATTAGATGGAGAAGTCGAGGGGTTTGTAAAAGTTCATGTAAGACGAGGGAAAGACCAGATTCTGGGAGCGACTGTTGTTGCCGCGCATGCAGGTGATTTGATTTCCGAAATCACGGTCGCCATGAATCACAAAATCGGTCTTAGTGGCATCGGAAACACGATTCACCCCTATCCCACGCAAGCAGAAGCGATTCGAAAACTGGGTGATCAATACAGCCGAACCCGGCTGACTCCTGTTGTTGCGAGCCTCTTTAAGAAATGGCTGAAATTCACCCGCTAGTTAGTTCTCTTATTTAATAGTCGATATTAACTTAAAAAAAGATGGTTCATCCGACAATGGCTCAATCGCTATAAACACATATCCATGCTTCATTCGTAATCTAGAATTATAGTTGACCGACATAGGGGTATGTGAGTTGAAAGTCTTTATAAGGCCGACTATTCTGTGAGCCGAGATCGTTAATGTCATGTTCTTAAGATGAATCGATCCCACAAAACAACCATTTCCCAATAAAGCTGAATAAGGATAATCGATTATGGCAAATGCATCCAACATGTCGTTGGCTGAACTCGAAGCAATATTGAAAGACCAGAAAAAACGCCTCGACAAACTGAAGAAAAATCAATCCGCTCTCCAGAAAGAATTGGATGGCGTGACTCAGGAGATTGCTGTCCTGGAAGGCAAGGGCAAAGGAAGTGGCCGACGCGGTCGCCCTGCTGGAAGCACATCGACGGCGAAGAAAACCGTTCGCCGCCGTCGAGCGAAAAATCCCAAGCCGCTCAAAGGCTACGTGCGAGAAGCATTGGCCGGTAGCAAAAAAGGGCTGACACTCCAGGAAGTAATGGACGCTGTTAAAAAAGCAGGTTACAAGAGCAAAAGCAAAAGCTTCAAAAGCGTACTTTATCAATGCCTGTATCACACCGAGGAATTTATTCTCGATTCTAAGAAGAAGACTTACTGCGTCAAGTGAGAATGTCTTGTCCGAAAATTTCAAGTGGGAGGGAGCGTTCATCGTTCCTCCCATTTTTTATGCGCTGTGACATGAAGCCTAACCCTTCATCCCAGTTGGAGAAAATCATGGAGTCTGCTTTTAACGAGAAAAATGCATTGTCTTTATTGATGAATTTACTTTCGATACCGGGAAAAAGTGGCGAAGAACGAGCCATCGCCGATGTCATCATCGGGAAGGCAAAAGCGGCTGGTGTTAAATCCTCGCAAATCAAAGAAGATAATGTTCACAAGAAAAGCCCCTATGCTGGAAATTGCGGCAATCTGATCATCAAGCTACCAGGGACATTCCGGGCTCCTCGTCGCATGTTGATGGCTCATATCGATACGGTTCCTCTTTGTGTTGGTGCGCGTCCAGTTCGTGATGGCGATGTGATTCGTCCCAAAGATTCTCATACCGCTTTAGGTGGCGATGACCGTGCTGGTGCTTCGGTTGTGCTCAACACGCTACTCACAATTCTTGAACACAAGTTGCCACACTCTCCATTAACGTTTTATTGGCCCGTACAAGAAGAAGTGGGGCTGGTTGGTGCTCGATATGTAAGCCCGCGAGATCTGGGACAACCCAAGCTTTGCTTTAATTGGGATGGAGGCTCGACCGATGAAATCTGTATCGGTGCAACGGGAGCTTACAACGTCAATATCACCGTTCATGGTATTGCGTCTCATGCAGGGCTACACCCTGAACATGGAATTTCTGCAATTGGAACTGCGTCATTAGCGATCAGCGATTTGATCGAACGCGGTTGGCATGGATTAGTTGTTCAAGGGAAAAAACGAGGCACCTGCAATCTTGGCATTATTAATGGTGGAGATGCCACCAATGTTGTCACTGATCGATGTGAAATTCGGGCCGAGGTACGCAGTCACGAAGAGGCATTTCGACAACGCATCTTGAATGAAGTTAAAAAAGCCTTTGAACGAGCCGCTAAGATACAGAAGAATTCTTCTGGCATAAAAGGAAGTATCGATTTTGAATGGAATCTCAAATACCCATCGTTTTTACTCGACCGAAAAGAAGCCGTTGTTCAATCGGCAGAGAAGGCGATTGAGTCATTGGGATTAAAACCGACTCTCGTGGTCGGCAATGGAGGAGTGGATGCGAATTTTCTGTCAGATCGGGGGATGCCAACTGTGACATTAGGATGTGGAGAAAAGAATGTTCACACTGTCGATGAAGTTGTTGTGATCGAGAACTACTTGAAGGGATGCCAACTGGGGCTAGAACTTGCCTGTGGTCAACAATAAGTCGCGAACAACACCCCAGAGCTAGATCAATGACTCATCTCGCTCAGCAATTGACTGTGCCGTTGCCACCAGACCATCGACATCCATTCCGAGATCGGCCAGCAGTTCTTCCCGGTCGCCATGCTCGACAAATTGGTCGGGAATACCGACTCTGCGAACACGTTGACTGTTGAGTCCCATTTGTGCGATCTCTTCGAGGACGGCCGAACCGAAGCCACCTTGGAGCGTGTTTTCCTCGACCGTGATCAGGAAACGGTCGAGTTCCAAAGCGCGTTCGACCACTTCGACATCGAGCGGCTTGACGAATCGGGCATTAATCACGCCCACATCGAGACCTTGCTGTTTCAGTTTTTCGGCAGCCACAACGCAACGCGGGAACATGGCTCCAATTGCGAGGAAGTTTCCGTCTTCTCCGAATGAATAGACCTCGGCTTTCCCACATTCGATGGGTGACTCTTCACGAGTCACTTTTTCCAGCTTGGTTTTTGGATAACGCAGCGAAACGGGAGCCCCATGATCGATGGCAAAATCTAGCATTGGTGCGACGTCTTGCTCGTCTCCAGGGGCCATGATTGTCATGTTGGGAAAGACCCGCATGTATGACAAATCAAAAACACCATGATGGGTGGGGCCATCGGGGCCGCAAAGACCGGCTCGATCTAGGCAGAACACAACCGGCAAGTTTTGTAGGGCGACTTCCTGAAAGATGTGATCGAAACTTCTTTGTAAGAATGTGCTGTAAATATCGACAATCGGGACTCCACCGGCTTTCGCCATCCCCCCGGCAAAAGCGACAGCATGACTTTCACAAATTCCGACATCGAAAAAACGATCCTCAAAGTCGGCACGGATTTTTTGCAACCCATTGCCTGCACACATCGCCGCTGTTATGACGGCCACTTTTTTGTTTCGAGACATCACATCGTAGATGGAATCGGCAATCGCGTTCGTGTAAGCCCGCGATTTGCTTTTCTTGATTTCGACAATTTCATTCTCGTCGTTTCGTGCAAATGGAGGGGGAGCATGAAACTGAACGGGGTCTTCGCAGGCAGGTTGAAATCCATGCCCTTTTTCGGTCAGGACATGTAAAAGAACCGGGCCTTCAATCTCTTTCACCATTTCGAGATAGCGACGGAGTGCTTTCAGATCGTGTCCATCGACCGGGCCGATGTAGCGGAAGCCGAGTTCTTCAAACAGCATTCCTCCATGAAGGAATCCTTTGAGAGCATCTTTGAAATTCGAGAGGACATGCTCGACCGGTTCGCCCACCACGGGAACTTTATTCAGTAACCAAGAGATATCTTTTTTCAGGCCGTTGTAGAAAGGAGCCGTGCGCGCTTTATCCAAATATTCGGCCAATCCTCCTACGCGCGGGCAAATGCCCATTTTATTGTCGTTCAGGATCACCAGCATGTCTTTGTTGAGGCCGGCCGCGTTATTGAAGGCCTCAAAGACAACGCCGGAGGGAAGGGCACCATCGCCAATCACGGCGACCGCTTTTCGTCCCTCTTCAGGATGAACAATGTCGTCCCCCGCTTTCAGCCCCAAGACTGTCGAGACACTGGAGCCAGCATGTCCTGTCACGAACAGGTCGTACTCACTCTCTTGTGGGTTTGGATAACCCATCAACCCACCTTTATTGCGAATCGACTGAATTTCATCGAAACGACCAGTGATCAATTTGTGTGGGTAAATTTGATGCCCGGTATCCCAAATCAATCGATCTTTGGTGAAATCAAACGTGAGATGCAGAGCGAGACAAAGCTCAACGACTCCCAGGTTACTGGCAAAGTGGGCAGACCGATCCGAGACAATATTACATAACGTCTCTCGCATCTCAGAGGCGACTTCTTCCAACTGGACGTCGGAGAAACCTTCCAAGTCGCGGGGTGAACCGATTTGGGGGAGGTGCTTGAATGTCATACGATTCTCACAATTCAGTGATCACGATCAATGATGAAATCCGCGAGTGCTGCCAGACGCTGGCCTTGTTCACCCAGGGGTTTCAATCGTTCGTGAGCATCTTGTATCAGTTGTTTTGCCTTATCGCGGCTTTCTTCTATTCCCAGCAATGAGGGATAGGTAAGTTTACCGTGATCGGCGTCCTTTTGAGTCTGCTTCCCAATGGTCTCAGAATTCCCTGACACATCTAGTAAATCATCCGCAATCTGGAAGGCTAATCCAACAGACTTACCGTACTCAACCAAATGATTTCGTAATTCCCAGTCTGCTCCTGCGATCCGAGCCCCCAATGACAGGGCACAACTAAGAAGCCGTCCAGTCTTCCTACGATGAATTCCTTCGAGATGTTGAATATCTTTAATTCCTGAATCTTCTGCTTCTAAATCGGCCACCTGACCGGCGACCATTCCAGCCGCACCCGCAGCACCCGCCAAGTCGGCACAGCAAGCAGCGGCAACATCTTGTGGCTGAACATCTTGTGCGACAATCTGAAACGCCAGCGTGAGAAGTGCGTCGCCAGCCAAAATCGCCATCGCCTCACCAAATTGCTTATGATTTGTGGGTTTTCCACGGCGAACATCGTCATCGTCCATCGCGGGAAGGTCATCATGAATGAGCGAATAGGTGTGTATCATCTCGATGGCACAGGCAGCCGGTAAAGCATCAACGGCTTTCCCACCACAAGCTTCGCACGCCAACAAAACAAGAACGGGTCTCAGCCGCTTTCCACCCGCCATCAGCGAGTAATGCATGGCTTCTTGCAGCTTTGTTGGACAATTTGGTCCGAGATCGAGGTACGATTCCAATGCCGCATCGATGTCGGTGCGATATTCGGTCCAGATTTCCTGCAACATTGAGACTTCAGACATCGGTGGGTGTTCCGTCACCAGAACTTCAGAATCCGTCAGAGTTTACGAATAATAAGAGTATCGATATTTGCTGTCCGATACAAGCAGATTCCATCGTTCACCCTGATCTCAATCTCGTTGAGAAAATCAGGTTAACTCCTTTTCCTGAATGATGTTCGATATCATAATCATCGATTGGCGTACCCAGTGTAATTATTGGAAGGAATGAAATGTCGTCTTCTCGACGGATCAAAATCGGCTTGATTCAGATGAAATGTACATCTGACACCGAGCGAAATTTCAATCGTGCGATGGAACTCACTCGAGAAGCCGCTCGAAATGGAGCTAAAATTGTCTGTTTGCCCGAACTCTTTCGCTCACTCTATTTTTGCCAGACCGAGGACCATCGGCATTTTAGTTTGGCAGAACCGATCCCCGGCCCTTCGACGGAAATTCTTGCTTCGCTCGCTCAAGAATTAGGCATCGTTCTCATTGCCAGTTTGTTTGAAAAGCGGGCAGAAGGACTCTATCACAACACGGTAGCGATGCTTGATAACCATGGCGAATATCTCGGCAAGTATCGAAAGATGCACATTCCCGACGACCCGCTGTTTTACGAGAAGTTTTATTTCACACCGGGTGACTTGGGCTTCAAGTCCTTTGAAACGGAATTCGGAAAACTGGGGACTCTGATCTGTTGGGATCAGTGGTATCCCGAGGCAGCTCGACTAACTGCTTTACGTGGAGCGGAAGTGTTGTTTTATCCGACCGCAATTGGCTGGCATCCTTCAGAGAAAGCCGAATTTGGACAATCGCAGCACGAAAGCTGGGAGTTAATCCAACGATCCCATGCCGTCGCGAATGGATGTTATGTGGTCTCTGTGAATCGTATTGGTCACGAAGGAGAAGCCGATGCTGGAATCGAGTTTTGGGGACAAAGTTTTGTAGCCGACCCCACCGGACAGGTGCTCGTTCGTGGATCGATTGATCGTGAAGAAGTGCTGATCGCTGAAATCAATAGAGATCAGTCTGATGTTAGCCGGACTCATTGGCCATTCCTGCGAGATCGACGCATCGATGCCTACTCTGACATCACGAAACGGTTCATCGATGAGTGAAGCTTTGCGAGATCTGGGATATCGTATGCCGGCGGAATGGGAACCGCATCAAGCCACTTGGCTAAGCTGGCCCCACAATCCACAGAGTTGGCCGGGAAAAATCGAACAGGTATGGCCCCGTTATGCGGAAATGGTCGCGGCGTTGGTACGTTCCGAAACCGTTCACATTAATGTGAACAATTCCACGATGGAGAGACAGGCTCAGAAATATTTGCGGGAGGCGGGAGCTGATGGCGAAATCGTATTTCACTACTTCCCGACGAACGATGCCTGGTGTCGCGATCATGGAGCGATCATCGTCAAGAACCCTCTCGCCACCTCGCCATTAGTCGCCACGGACTGGCAGTATAACGCTTGGGGCGAAAAGTACCCACCTTTCGATCTCGATCAAAAGATCCCTGGCCAGATGGCGAATGAACTACACATCCCCTTGCGAGAGGGCAATATGGTTCTGGAAGGGGGTTCCATCGATGTTAACGGTGAAGGGTTGTTGCTGACGACTGAATCGTGCTTGCTGAATCCTAATCGGAATCCAACAATGACTCGCGAACAAATCGAACAACGATTGCAAGAAATGCTGGGTGTGGAAACTGTCTATTGGTTGGGCGATGGAATCGCCGGTGATGACACCAATGGGCACATCGATGACATCACTCGTTTTGTCGGTCCGAATACAATTGTCACAGCGATCGAAACTGACAGTTCTGATCTCAACTTTATGCCCTTGCGTGAAAGTTTTGAACGATTGAAGTCGTTTCTGAACCCGGCAGGACAACCTTTCGAAATTTACGAATTACCAATGCCGCCAGCGGTTGTCTACGAAGAACAGCGATTACCGGCCAGTTATGCGAACTTCTATATTGCGAATGACGTTGTTCTGGTTCCGACCTTCTTGGATCGGCGAGACGAACAGGCAAAAGAAATCTTGCAGCACTGCTTTCCAACTCGCAAGATTGTCGGCATCGATTGCACCGACATTGTCTGGGGGTTGGGAGCATTTCACTGTTTGACTCAGCAAATCCCACAACCATGATATCAATCAGAAATCGTTCCGATCATCGTCGTCGTCATCTTTATCAGTCTTCTTGCAGATGATCACGGTGCGACCATCACCGGTCACCGTCGTTGTTTCAGTCACGGTGAGTTCTTGGATTTGAATGTTGCGAAAGTGAATTTCCGCCCCCTCGCTCTGCAAGGAAATACTGCCGGCAGTGGGAGTACATCCGGTGATTTCCCCCAGCAAACGGTCGTTGACGGAGACCGTAATTCGACCGCTTTGGCTTTTAATTCCCAGCTTATTCCACTGTTGAGGAGTGAGTGACAAGTCACGAACTTGAAGATTATTCGCGGACATCGCACTTCCCAACGGAAAAATACTACCTGTTGTTGCACCGTGAAGCTGAACCTGAATAGAGCTTGGCCAGATTTTGTCTTCGTGGCCGGTATGAATGAGGACACCACTGTTTCCGTTGGCGTCATTTGGAAAACGCCACTCCATCGTAAACTCAAAATTTTGATATTTTTTTTCCGTCCTCAGATACCCATGAGGCTCACCGGTACACATGAGAATGGCATCGGACTGATCCTTCCCCCGAGTGACTCGCCAAACCTGGTTGATGGGAATTTTTTTATCAGCGGTGTATTGCACCCAACCCGCCGGAAATTTACTCAGGTCGAGGGTAGTGGGGGAGAGCGGCACTTTTTGAGCCGTCACGGATTGAGGACCAGATTCGGATTTGACCGGAGGGGGAGGAACTTTTGAGGGAGGTTCTTTTTCTTGTGCGCTGGTCTCCATACCAATCAAAATCAGGCAGGCTCCACCAAAAATGATCGCGCAGAATCGGCTCACTCTAGCCGGTTGCCCGATGCGGATATCCATACCAACGCCTTTCAGGAGGCAACAGAGACAGGTCGTTTCAAGAAAATTGAAGAGATCACAGAATAGGATGACTGAGTCTTTTGCATTCTAAAAGCGGAATTGTTCGCATACAACGGTTGATGGGGTATTTCTTTGTGGTCGTTTGTCTACGTCGCTGAAAGTCTCCCCAAGAACCTGGCAACATCACGGTCAACAAGTTTTGTGTTTTCGCTTCTCAAGACCGACAAAAACGGCAAATACTGATCGAAATCACCAGTTTGCACAGTGAATTGGGAACTCTTGAGATGGTTATCCAAACGATCCATTTGAGTCTGAGAAAATGTTTCGTAGCAGAAGATTCCTTCAAAACTCAGTCCCTGCTGGACAATCGAAGGAATCGTGTCCCAATCCAGAAATCGAAACAGCACAATGAGATCATAGGATTTACTTGGGATCCAAAGATCCAGATCGGCACAAATCCAGTTGACTTCGAGTCCTTGAGATAAGGCATGCTGAGCGGCGCAATCCAGACCTGTCTGCGAGATATCAACAGCATCCACGTCCCAGCCAAGATTTGCGAGCGACATCGCGTTCTGCCCAAGTCCGCAAGCCAAATCAAGTGCCCTTCCCGGCGCCAGTCCCTCGACACACTTCAGCAACCATTCATCCGCGGGAGGAATCGCGTTAGCAGGCTTCTCCGAATATTTTCTGTCCCATTTGTCGCGGTCGGCAGAAGTCATGAGTCCTGCACAATTTTGAGAATCATCTCTCGCACCATTTTGGCATCGGCCCCTTTCACTTCCTTCATCACTTGCCCAATGATCGGGCCGGCGGCTTGCTGTTTGCCACCCTTCAGATCTTCGACTGATTTTGCATTCTGATCGCGAGAGAGTACTTCTTTGATTGTTGCTTCGATGGCTCCGGTATTTTTGACGACCGCCAGTCCTTTGTCCTTAATAATTTGGGCAACAGTTGCCGGGGAGAGGCTGCCCCCATCCAATCCATTTTCCAGCAAGGCACCGAAGACTTCCCGACCACTTTTGACAGTCAAATCGCCGTCCACAATTTTCTTGACCATCGCGCCTAAGACAACCGCACGGATCGGAAACTCCGCAATCGCGAGATCACGGTCATTCAGCTCCCGAAGCACATCCTGCGTGACCCAGTTGGCGGCTTGTTTCCCGTCGCCTGAAATCTTCGCGGTCTCTTCAAAATAATCAGAGAGTTGCGGCGAATGATTGATGATCACTTCGCTATCATAATCCGAGAGTTCGTAAACGGTTCGCATCCGTTCCCGACGATCTGCGGGAAGTTCACACAAGATATTACGAATCGCCTCGATTTCTTCATCCGTGATTGTGACCGGTGCAAGATCGGGATCGGGAAAGTAACGGTAATCGGCGGCGTCCTCTTTGCCGCGCTGCGCGAATGTCGTCCCTCGCTTTGCGTCGAATCCACGAGTTTCTTTCATGACACCAGGATCGCCCCATTTACGTCCCGTCAGATCGTATTCTTCCAGTTGTCGTTCGACCTCAACCTCGATAGCGGCTTCAACATTGCGGAAACTGTTGAGATTCTTGACTTCCACTAAGGGAGTCGGAGCAATCTGACCATCGTCCTGAACGATATGGAGATTGACGTTCGCATCACAACGAAGTGACCCTTCCTGCATATTGCAGTCGGAAACTTCCAAGTACTGCATGATCAATCGCAACTCGTCGAGATACTGCCGTGCCTCGGCAGCCGAACTGAGGTCCGGTTCAGAGACGATTTCCAGCAAAGGTGTTCCGGCACGATTCAGGTCAACTTTACTGTCTTCGCCTCGACCGCTTTCATCGTGAATGTTCTTGCCAGCATCTTCTTCCAGATGTGCGCGAAGGATACGAATCTTCTTTTTGTGGCCATCTGCGTCATCAACTTCCAGCCAGCCATCAAAACTCATCGGCATATCAAACTGGCTGATCTGATAGCCTTTGGGTAGATCAGGATAGAAATATTGTTTGCGATCCCATTTCGTGAATTTGGCAATCGAGCAATTGAGCCCCAATGCCGCTTTGACAGCCAATTCATAAGCGTGCCGATTCAGAACCGGCAATGTACCGGGCAGGGCGATGCAAAGTGGCTGAGTCTGCGTGTTGGGTGCATCGGGATTGAACTCGGTGGTGCAGGCCGTAAAAAGCTTCGTCTGGGTCAACAGTTGAACGTGGACTTCTAGTCCAATGACAATTTTGTAATTCATCATGAATCTCCTACAGGGAGGCTGAGGTCTCAGTCTGTCGTTACTGTGTGACCAGTTCGGGAACTTTCTGATGCCAGTCGGTCGCCTGCTCAAACATTCTGGCGGCTCGCAACAGTCGTGCTTCCTCCAAAGGCGGTCCCAACAATTGCAGACCAATCGGAAGTCCTTCACTGCTCATGCCAGCCGGAACACTGATACCCGGTATGCCCGCCAGATTTGCCCCCAGCGTGAACATATCCGAAAGATACATTGCCAGTGGGTCATTGATCAGCTCGCCAATTTTGAAAGCGGGAGTCGGACACGCCGGAGAGGCGATAAAATCGACTTCATGAAACGCATTGTCGTAGTCGGCTCGAATCAATCTGCGGACTTTGAGAGCTTTGACGTAATAGGCGTCGATGTATCCTGCAGACAAAGTGTAGGTTCCCATCATGATCCGACGTTTGACTTCAGGACCAAATCCCTCTTCTCGCGTTTGGCGATACATGTCCGTCAAATCTTTGAACTCTTCCGCTCGATGGCCGTAATGAATTCCATCGTAACGCGAAAGGTTACTGGAGGCTTCCGCAGGAGCAATGATATAATACGTGGCCACACCGTAGCGAGCATGAGGCAAAGAGACATGTTTAATCTCAGCCCCAAGCGAGCGATAGACATTGATCGCCTCGTCGATCGCTACAATCACATCTTCGTCGATGCCATCGGCTTGAAACTCTTTCACAACGCCTATCTTCAGCCCCTCAAGTGGTTGATCAAGATCGGTGAGCAACTCTGGGGCTGGCTTATTGATGGAAGTGGAGTCGAGCGGGTCATGCCCCGACATGGCTTGTAACAATGCTGCCGTTCCGGTGACATCAGTACCAAACGGACCGATTTGATCGAGCGAACTAGCGAAAGCGACTAAACCGTATCGTGAGACGCGGCCATACGTTGGCTTCATTCCCACAACACCACAAAAGCTGGCTGGCTGCCGAATGGATCCCCCAGTGTCGCTGCCAACAGCGAGTGGTGCCATGCGAGAGCCGACCGCAGCCGCAGATCCTCCTGAAGAGCCTCCGGGGGCATACTCGTGCTTCCAGGGATTATGAGTCTTTTGAAAGGCTGAGTTTTCGGTGGATGATCCCATCGCAAACTCATCCATATTCGTCCGACCAAGCAGAACGGC
>JAQWSQ010000086.1 GCA_029243145.1 Planctomycetaceae bacterium
GTCGCCAAAGTTTTCGAAAACGAGCCCGATGCAATGACGGCGATTCAATCCGGAGTTATTAAGCCCGGCGACGTGGTTGTGGTGCGTAACGTCGGCCCCAAGGGTGGCCCGGGTATGCCAGAAATGGTGATGCTCACAATCGAGCTGCAAGGACGCGGTTTAGGCAAGGAAGTCGCTCTCATCACTGATGGTCGTTTCAGTGGCGTCTCCCACGGGATCCTCATCGGACATATTTGCCCAGAGGCGGCTGACGGCGGTCCGCTAGCAGCAGTGAAAGATGGTGACACAATCATTATCGATCCCGTTAACCGGACTCTTGATGTCGCGATCGACGACAGCGAGATGCAGAAACGAATGATGACAATCGAGCCAAAGCAATTGCCGAGTACGATTCCGCAGGGTTCAGTATTGCGACGATACTCACGACACGTGTCATCAGCTCACTATGGTTGCGTGCAGTAGCAGGCAACCATAGTGAGTTGCAGCCAAGCCGATCACAAGCGCTATGCAACAACGCGTGGAACTTCTTCGAGAGAGGTGTCTATGCGTATTGTCCAAAACATCTGACGGTAAGAATTACCTCTACAATTCGTATCGTAAGGCGCATCCGCTAGATGAGTCGATATCCAACGGTAGCTCGTTAACCCGTTGCTACTCTTCGGGCAAGAGAACGAAAAGCCATAGTGAAAGTTATGATCGCCAGACCCAAGATCGCCGCAGAGGCTTTCATGAGTGCACCAATATCCCACCCCTCTGACAGCACCGACCGCATACCTTCCAAGAGATAAGTAACAGGATTCCAAGCGGCCACATTTTTAAGCCACCCGCTCATCAACTCTCGGGGCAGCATGCTGGGAGTGAGAAACGCGAACGGGAAGAAAATCAAAAACGCAGAGTTAACAGCTGCCGGATTACCTGTCCTCAGGGCAACCGTGTAAGGAAACCCTGTGAACGCAAGGCTCCATGCCATCGCGAGAATAACGAATATAGCGAGTCCCGCCACACCGGTACCAAAGTTCACACCAACAGCAAATCCCAACAATAATACGACTGTCGCCAAAGCCAAGGCCAACACAACGTCCGCAATCATCAGTCCCAAAAGCAGGGACACCCGTCGGATCGGAGTGACTAACATGCGATCAAGATATCCAGTTTGAATATCGGTAACGAGCATGTTGGCGCGCGAGATTCCCGTAACGGCAAACACAATCCCAACAGGTAATTGAAAAGCTCGATAGTCGATTCCGGCCTGCCGTTCGACAAATGCTTCCAAGGCACCGATATTGACGACAAAAAAGAAAATCGGAATAGCTAAAGCTGGACCGATGAATTCAGGTTCTCTCAACAAACTTCGAATTGCGCGTCTAGCGATGGTCCAAGTATCAGAGAAAAACCCGACTCTCTGAACGAGCGGCTTCTCGGTCACAATCATTACGAACTCGCATTCAATAGTCTATGGCCCGTAGCGCGAAGGAACACATCGTCAAGTGACGGGGTACGCACAGTGAGAGATACAGAAGGTACGCCGATTTCATTCAGGGCAATCGCTATCTCGGCCACTAGAGCCGCCCCATTTGAAGTAGAGATTGTTAGCCCACGGCTACCAATCGTTACATCATCAACTCTTGATAGTGCTCTGACTGTGTGGGCAGCAAGTTCCAGTTCGTCTTCGAGTTCCACCACAATCACGTCAGCGCCTATGGCTCGTTTGAGATCAGCTGGAGTTCCTTCTTCAATAATTCTTCCCTGATCAATGATGCCAACCCGATGCGCCAGCGCATCGGCCTCTTCCAAGTATTGCGTCGTCAGGAACACCGTCACACCATGTAACTCATTCAGCCGCCGCACTTCCTCCCAAACTCGGACTCGACTTACTGGGTCTAAGCCAGTCGTCGGTTCATCAAGAAACAGCACCTCTGGATCGTGAATTAGACTTGCTGCGACGTCTAAACGTCTTTTCATTCCGCCGCTATAAGTTCGAACCCAATCATCGATGGCATCTCCAATATCGGCCAATTCAATTGCGCGATCAACACGCTCATGTCGGGTGGATGCTTCAAGGCCATATAGACGCGCTTGCAACTCAAGTATTTCACGACCACTCTGCTTCTCGTCTAAAGCTGCTTCCTGAAGCGCCAAACCGATCCGAATGCGCACCTCGTTTGCCTGCGAAGCCACGTCATGCCCTGCCACTCGCGCAGAACCGCCAGTTGGAGTAAGCAACGTACACAACAAGCGCACTGTCGTTGACTTTCCAGCACCGTTCGGACCCAAGAACCCGTAAATCTCTCCTCGCGAGACAGCTAGATCGACTCCATCAACTGCACGCTTCAACCCAAAATCGCGGATTAAACCGCATGCTTCAATGGCTAAGTCAGTCATCGCTCACGCACATTAGCTGCATGTTTGTGATGAATCGAGACCATTACAAAAACCGGATAATTTTGTGGCCGAGGAAATGAAACAATACTGACTGCTTCACATCTAACTCACGAACCTGCCGAAAACTCAACCTAGCTACCTCACCCTCTTGCATCTCGGTAAAACTGGTTTTAAAGCAACAGCACGACGTCACAGTTAAGGGCATATAGGACTTGAGTAAACGATGGAATAACAACTTCTCCGACACCCGGAAAGAATTCCAAAAATTTACCTATATCAATGATATGGAAATAGCTATTTCAGCCATCTTCCGACACAGATAAATCGAAAGTAGCTTCAGCTACTACCCAGTGTTCACGACTAAAGCAGTGGCAGAAAGGGTCTCGCCATTAACCGCATAAGGTTTATGCAGATTATTGTAGAGCGCCACCATTACCTCGACTTTTCCATTTGGAAAGCTATCTATATGGGTAGCTGTCCCATATAGCCGAGCAGTTTTTTCTCCGTTCACATAAAGATGCAAATGGCCGACCCCATCAACATGATTGCCGTCGCCCATAACCGGGTCAATCAGCATTCCGACAAGCTCAACATAAACATTCCAG
>JAQWSQ010000087.1 GCA_029243145.1 Planctomycetaceae bacterium
GGTTGAAGGACGACATGAATTTGACGACAGTTCTTTTGAGGCAGCCGAGTCTGTGGCGGAAGAAGCAGTTCGCATGCGTCCTGAATCAGGTACAGCCGCCTCGGCATTCTTTAAGGCTGAAGCTGCCGGTCAATTGGCGAAATCATTCAAACTTCGATTTTTACGTCGTGATGAGTTTCTCGCGGTGTTATATCAAGTAGAACTATCACACGTACCGTTCCCTGATGAACCTCCCGTGCGTTGGCCATCTGCGGAAGTCTGGCAAGACCTGACCGAACGACGAAAGATTTGGAAGCGCACAAATCTGAGAAAGAACAGTCCGACAGAAGAAGCGATTCTTCAGGCTCTCGACGAGGAATATCAAGCAGAATTCTTCGCGGTTCCTTTACAGGAAGTCTTCAATGATATTGAAGTCAATAAGAACATTCCTATTGAAGTCGATCCGAAAATCGCCGGGGAAATTGATCTTGAAGACCCCATCGAACTACAACTATCTGGTGTTTCGTTAAGAACAATTCTGAAGTTTATTCTCGAACCTCGTGATCTTGTCTATCTTTTGAAAAACGAAGTATTGTTCATCACAACATATGATGAATCACTCGAACCATACAACAAATTTGTCTATGTTTACCCGGTAGGTGACCTCGTTATCACTCCCATTGAATTGGAACAGGCTGCACAGTCTCGTGGTGGTTCGGCTACCGGACAGGGTGGACAGACTCAAGGACAAGGTGGACAGAATGGTCAACAAGGTGGTCAACAAGGTGGTGGTGGCTTCGGTGGCGGTGGTGGTGGCTTCGGTGGCGGTGGAGGTGGATTCGGTAGCGTTCGACCTTTCGGGTTTAATGCGGCTCCTGCTCCTCGACGTGTAGGCCCTCAGCAAAATGCTGCACCTCGGCAAATTCAGGATCCTGCGGGACAGCAGCTACTGAATGGCATTCTTGGACAACAATCATCAATTCATAAGGGCCAAATCAAATTCCAGGCTCGTGTGACAGATGATAGTGCTCCAAAACTGACTAACGAGTCACTCTTGAAGCTTAAAAAAAAACTCTAAGTCAATACTGAAAAATGGGCAAGATGCTCAATCTGACAAGACTGCACAGCGGAGTGATCAACAAAAAGATCGCTCCGCTGATGTCTTGCGCGAATTGAAACCACTTGATCCTGCTGCTTCATCTCCACAGGATATTTGGTTCGATTACTTTGAGAAACGAACCCCCAATGGTCGAACGGTTCGTGAGCTCGTCTTTAATTTACATGAAGCGAAAAAGCATGATCATGTCATCGCGTTGATCGAGGCAGCTCTCAGCAACGGGCATATCTACTCTTGGATGTATGAAGTTCTTGCGATCACCTATGAACTGGATGGTCGACCTCCTGCAGATGTTGAGCGTGCATTGCTCTCTGCTGTTGACCCCAGCGTCGATTTTGAAAGCATGATGTTCTCATCTGCCTTTCTCTCTCGGTTCAACAATAAGAAACCAGCCTTACGGATGTACCGCCAGGCTTCGAGGCAAAACCCGGTCCGTCCTGAACCCTATATTCTCGGACTACGACTTGCTCGTGACTTAGAAGATATTGACGCCATCGAGTGGTCAGTCGTGGGGATTCTCAATTATGCGTGGAGCAAAGATTATGAGACTCTACACAAAGAGGCAATTGTGGCTGCTAAAAATGCTTTAGTAATCCTGAAAAAAGCAGGAGATCAAAAGCATATCGACTCATTTCAAAAATCGATCTCAGACGCACGCACACGCGATCTTGTGATTGAAGTTCGCTGGAACGGTAATAGCGACGTTGATTTGGCAGTCGAAGGGCCAAAAGGGACGTTGGTGGATTGGCAGAATACGCAATCTATTTCAGGAGGTGTTCATGTCCATGACGGGTTTGGGCCAAAGCAAGAGAACTGCATTGAAAAGTATGTTTGTGTGAAGGCGTTACCCGGTCAATATTTTATTCGAGTTAATCATGTCTGGGGAAATATCGTAGCGGGACGTGTGAGCGTAAAAGTCATCAAATACCATGGGACGAAAAACGAGGAAGTAAAGATCTATCCGACACCCATCGAAAATAATCGAGGCGATCTGATTATTAATCTGGAGAATGGACGCCGGGAACGTGTCAACGAAAACTTAAAGAAGAATCAGCAATCTTGGTTGGAGTTGTGGCCACATCCTTCGCGAAACATGGCTCATGGACCGGGCGTCGGTCCTCAGCGACTCACGAGGCAACAAAGACAAGTCTTACAGCAATTCTTGGGGACAAATAATGGAGGAGCACAAGGGGGCCAGTTTGGTGGAGGATTTGTTGGACCCGCCGCAATTGGAATTGCCCCCACAATCACTCAGATATTTGAAGGGTCTGTGATGGGAGCCTCGGCTGTCATTAGTGATGATCGGCGATATGTCCGCATAGGTATCAACGCGACCTTCCAGAGGATCGTCGATGTGTTCAATTATTCGCTCAACAATGGCAGCAGCATGCGAGCCAATGGGAACTGAGTTAATCCCCTGCCCTCACCAAGCCCGGACTAACATCAAGATCTAGCTCAGCGAATCGGTTCGCTGCAAAAAGTTGCCAGGCAATGGCTCCCATGGCGGCGTTATCTGTGCAGAGATCGGCCGGAGCCATTTCCAAGCGGTATCCCAGTTGTTGACTGGATTTCGCAAGTCGTTCTCTCAGCATGCTATTGCAGGCCACACCTCCACCAACGCAGAGTGTTTTGTGGCTTGACTGTTTGAGTGCCTGTTCGCATTTGCTGACCAAGACATCGATCACAGCCGCCTGAAATGATGCGGCGATATTTGCCCGGCGTAGATCGGTCAGTTCGGGGACCGGTTTATGAGATCCGGGAACGCCAAATGCCTCATACATAACAGCGGTTTTCAACCCGCTGAAACTAAACGCCAGTCGTTGGTCGTGTAGCAATGGGCGTGGGAACGCAATGGCTTTTGGATCGCCTTTCGAGGCCAGTTTTGCGACAGCCGGGCCGCCCGGATATGGCAAGCCCAGGATTCTTGCCACTTTATCAAACGCTTCTCCGGCCGCATCGTCGATGGTTGAGCCGAGCAGTCGAAATTCGATTGCAGACTGGCAATCGTAGAGGTTGCTGTGCCCTCCCGAAACAACAAACCCAACACAAGGGAAAATTGACTGGTCTGTCTGCATCTCACAGGCATAGATGTGCGCTTCTATGTGATTCAAGGGTATCAGTGGAATCCCTAATGACCATGATAAAGCTTTCGCAGCGGTGAGTCCTACGAGAAGTGATCCCACCAATCCCGGTTCGGTCATGACGGCAATGGCTGACAAATCTGAAAGACTCTGTTGAGCGTCTTTCACTGCTTTGTCAATCACTGGTAAGATTGTTTCGAGATGTGCGCGGGATGCCACTTCTGGGACAACCCCTCCGAATTTCTCATGCAGAGACGCTTGAGAGGCCACAACATTGGAGAGCACC